>JANPOX010000182.1:0-8557 GCA_031428235.1 Bacteroidia bacterium
ATATATATATATATAAAGCAACTTCACAGGTAATTTTTTTGGTTTATATGATTTTTGGCACTTATCGCAGTAACAAGTTAAGCGGTTTGTTTTACCACAATAGGTTCTTATTATCTTTATTTTACACCGGGGGCAGTCTCCTTTTTTATAAATCAACCAGTTCTTTTTTAAGACGAAGGCTTTTTCCATTCGTAGAATAGCAAACTGTAATCTCTCGCATCCTTCACCATTTCATTTAATTTTTTTTCGGAAAGAGAACTAACTAAAGTTTCCGGATGAATTTTTGCACGAAAAAGCACCTCGTTTTTAATAATATTTCCAACACCGGCAAATATTTCCTGCTTTAAAAGCGAATCACAAACCATCACTTTTTTTAAGACTTTTATTTTTTTTAATGCCTTTTGATGATTCCATGTTTCCGACATGATATCCGCATCCCAATCATAATCATCATTTGGATTGCCTTCTATCATTTTGATACTGCAAGTATAGAAACTGAATTCTGAGCCTCTGAACTTAAGCATCAAGCGTGGAGCAGTTTCTTTTCGCTCATTGATCCTGTAAGTTCCAAACATTAATAAATGAAATCTTAAATAAAAGTCATCAAAGCAGATCAGAAAATGCTTGCCCCAACTTTTAAAATCATTGATCTTTAATTTTTCGAGACGCGCAATATCAATTTTTGAATTACCTTCGGCCTTCACTATTTGTTTTCCTTTGAAAGGTTCTAATTCTTCTCTAAGTATAACGATGGATGGACCTTCAGTCATGACCTTATTTTTTAATGATTTTAAATTATTTTGTGAAACAAGTCTTATCTGATAAGAAAATAAGCTCTGCAGATATTTGCCTTGCATACTTTTCTTTACCACCGCATATAAATTCCAAGCTCATCAAATTTGGATTTTATGTTTTCCAGTTATTTTGCTCAAATATTTTTTTAATATAATTAGCTGGAAACCCAAAAGGTAATTTTTAATATCCCTTTATAAACTAAAACGGGCAGAAGGCTATTAGGGAAAGTGCCATCATCTTCCAGGTAATATTCTTTTATGGAATTTATCAGTCCCATTTGCCTGGCCTTTAAATTCTATAATTATTTATCTTTTCTTTTGGAACCTGAAATATTTATTTCGAGGCGGTTCGTTATTTATTTCATACAATTTTTCATATGCCTCTTTAAGAGTTTCAGGAACTTCCCCTTTATAATTAATTTTATAAAAAGAAAAGCCGTTGCGTGGCGTAACATGATGATCTTCCTTAAAATGAACTTGTTTTTCGGTACCACTTTCTTTGAAGAAACTAAGAACATTTTGTTTCCTTGCGTCTTCCAATTGCTTATATCGTTTATTAATATTACCGTTACCCACCAGTAGATAACATTTTTCCTGAACGGTAAATACCATGCTATCCTTAATCGCGCGGTTTAAATACCTAACAAAAGTAGAGTCTTTATTGCGCATCTGTTCAACTGCTAATGAATCATCCTCAGACAGCGCACTGCCTTTCTTTCCATCATGAGATAAAAAATACTTCTTCTTAGCTTCGAAAAATAAAATATATTCCTTTTCTTTTTCAACATATTGCTGTGGGTCGAAAACAATATGGGCATCGGGATGATCTTCCAGAAAATGAACTATTTTAATAATAAACTTTTCCTGGTCTCTTTCTAATTTTGATTGCCTTAGATTCCATTTTAAAGTTAATAGCTTTTCTACTTCTGCCTCTGTATTTCTAACCTCATATCCATATGCTGTAGTAGGGGGCTTTATTAAAATGTTTTTAAAAAGATCAAAGACAACATCCCATAAATTAAATGTTGGATTTTTTATATATCCATTAATAGGTATTTTATAATCAATTACATTGCCTCGTTCTCTCACAAATGCCATAATTAAAGGCATTGGAAGCCACTTGTCACCATCTTTTTTTACTTTATCTGATAACCTGGGATCGATGGCGATAAAATGGTTTGTGCTTTGAAGCATATCATTTTGAAGATTCCAATGCCCGCTTAATTCAATTGTTCCTCTGTCAAGCGGGAAAGAGGTAAATTTAAGAAGGTAAGGATTAAAAACTGTAGCCGGTATTTTATGAAATTTATAAGAGAGATCAAAATCTTCTTTATTCTTTGGGTTCATCGCAACTATAATACCAAGGGAGCCATATGGCTTTAAACCACTTTGCAATGTCAGTTTTACTTTTTGCCTTGTATTGTCAATGGAATCTCCATCAATATTTAATGGATTGAGGGCGATGGAAAATTTTTCATCAAGAGAATAATCATTGAAAAGGATGTTGGCACTTTTAACGGATAGACTCTTCACTTTATAATCACTTTTTAAAATATTCTTAAATATTGTTCTAAGGTATTTTGATAATTCTATAATTAAGTTAAATTTTTCAGGATTGGCATTTGCGTTTTTTAGTTTAGAAACTTCTTTACCAAACATACGTTGTATATTATCCAGGTGATCGTATTTTTCATATTTGAAATAAGGATTTTCCAGATTTACAGTATCAAAAAAATATTTCTTTTTAGCTGGCGCCAATTCATTGATAACTAATGTTAATTTCTCGTAGGATACATAATCTTCAGTAGAGTCCTTCCCAAAATGAAAATCACTTATAGCTATTCTACCTTTAGCGTCAATACTTTGTTTGTCTTTAAAATTTCCTTTACCCTGCACTTTAGCGTTCAAAACTGCAGAGACGTTTCCGTAATTTGATAAATCCCTGAGGTATTGTTTCATTACCTTCATGTCAAATGTTCTGACATCAACACCAAAACGATAATCAAGGGATTTTACGTTTATAGAAAAATTCCCATCCAAATCACCGCGTCCTATGCCGGATTGAAGTGATAACTTCCCATCAATAGTATCAGTATCCCAACGTTTGCCATTACTTTTAAAATTGACGTGAATTAAAGAATAGTCAATGGGAGTAGAGGGCTCGTGGAAATAGAAAGTTCCATTAACTATTTCTGCATTTAAAAGATTAAAGTGAACCGGGCCTTTTTTAACTTTTGGTTTTTCGTCTTTTGCTGAGAATAAATCAATGATATCTGAAAAGTTAAAGCGTTTTTTGTCTTGAATAATTTTGCCGATTGGTTCATCAAGACTTAATGAGGTGATTTCATAAGTTTTATGAAGTAGTTTCATCATCGCAAAATGAGCTGTAATCCCTTTCATTTCAAGGAATACTGTGTCGCTTTTGAGTTCGTAAATTTTCACATCATCAAAATGTATATATCCTGTGAAAGGATTAACATATGCCCAGTCCATCTTCACCTCGCGACCGAGGTATTTTACATCATATTTTTCAACCAAATGTTTTGCAATTGGTGAAATGAAAATAATAACCAGCGCCACTAAAAGAAATATTAATCCTAAAACAACGAGGATTGTTTTTTTTACCCTGGAACTTATACGTTTCATTATTTAAAGCAGCAATTCTAATTAGTGTATTTGATTTATTTGGATAAAAACATGATGTTATTCCATTGTGTACAATACAATTGCTACTACAACACCCATCATCACAAAGGTGAATAAAAATATCGCCATGAATTTAGACACACCAAACTCTCTTACAATAATTCTAATTGGCTCAGTAATGATAGTATAAACAAGCTTTGTGATTTTTCTTATTGCCCCGTGCCCCTTTATGACATAGTCGGAAGCGCCGTTTTTGAATGATTGAATAGCGAGTGCTACGTCTTCATTACTAGATAACATGATTACTTCAGTTTTTGGATTTTTGTTTTTAATTAATTTCAATATTTCTAGTCCGTTCTTCCCACCTAAAAAATAGTCGAGAATAACAATGTTTGTATCGCTATTTACTTTTTCTAAGCAGCCTTCCCCGGTATTAAAAGTTGTGATATTTAAATCCGATCCGAATCTGTTTTGTAAATACAATTTAAGATCAGTTAGTACTAACTTATTATCGTCTACAATAAATAAATTGATTCCTTGCGCTTGCATATTTCCCTCCGCTTTTAATGTTGTTAGTTATTTTTCTATTACAAAGAAGGAAAAATTTCGAATTTGTAGCGTTGCATTTCTTTTAAATTTGTTTACACATATCACATATTATTGTAATCTACAAGCCCCATTGCCTTTAATACACGTCTTCCGTTGTGTTTAAGGTTAAACCGATATCCTGCAAATACTACCACTTTTCCTAAATAATTTGTTGTATTTATGTGCATAGCAAGAGCCGAGTAATTATTATCATAAGTGGCCATAATTCCGCTAAAAAATCTAAGATTATCATATCTTAATGATGCTTTGCCGGTAAAATGAATGCCCAGATTTAATGGAAGTTCGTTCAGGGTACGGTCAGATAAAACGTAATTTACTTTTTGTCCGCCTAATCCAATATTTAAAGCTGTACTAAATAATATTTTTTTGTGCACCCATGTATACCCATATCCCGCACTTAATCCGGCAGCAATAACAGTTGCTTTGCGCATGTTTTTTATAAGGAATGAAATTGACTCTTCGAATGGAGGCGAGTAGGCGGAATCATCACATGTAAAATCAATATGTGAATGATATAACCCTGTCATGAATGAACCAGAACTTTTACGTTGAACGTCTGTAAACGAAAACGCACCCCTGAGTGAATATTTTTTGTAGTTGAACACAAACATGGTATTAACTCCATATGAAATGAGCTTGGCATCGGGGCGTACAGTAATAGTTTGTAATTCGGAATTGTCCTTGGAATACATACCCTTGTAGTTTTGATAATTTATATCAGTAATAACTCTTCTTCCAATAATGGTAAGTTGATAGTCTACCGATTTTGTTAGGCCTCTTTCTGGTTTAGCGCCAAATTTTAAATTGGGAACAAATCCAAAAGTTAAAAACATATTACTAAAATTAAAACCAATATGATAAAAATTATTAGGCAGAAATTTTAATTTATTCCCTGCTCTATAATCCAATAAATTAAAGCCGTAAAATTTTTTGCTGAAAGGAATGGTGATAGTCAGTTTTCTTTTATTACTTAAAATATAAGTAGTATCAAAGTCGGTGGTTCTTGGCTTTAATAGTTGTTTTATGTACCATCGGTGTGGGTACATAAACTGATCCTTAAAAGTTTTTCTTGGAATATCATCAACTAATAATTTATGAATAACTGTATCCGCTACTGCCTTAACAACACTGTCTAATTGGGCATGTGCGGATTTTGCAATAAACATCAGTATGACCCATGTTATTATATTTAGTGCCTGACGTTTCAAAGTTTTTAAACTATATGGCCGAAGCTAAGCAATATGTTTTTAATTATCATTATAGGATTATATGGACTTTTTATAATTAAAAAAGACTCTCCGAATTAGACTGAACCCAGAAGTTTAGACAAATTTAAAAATTAATTTTGATAATAATGAGCTCGATATTGTATCGGGCTCATTCCGTTTAGATTGAGTTTTATCCTGTCATTATTATAATAATTTATGTATTGCATTATCTCTTTTTTCAATTGAAAAATAGAATCATATTTTTTTAAATAAAATAATTCTGATTTGATTATGCCAAAGAAGTTCTCTATGATAGCATTATCTAAACAATTTCCTTTTCTTGACATACTTTGTGTTATTCCTTTGTTTTGTAGTGTGTGTTGATAATGTTTCATTTGATATTGCCAACCCTGGTCAGAATGTAAGAGCAAAGGTTGGTTTATATTTACTTTTTTAAATGCTTTATCTAGCATTGTCATAACACTTTTAAAGCTTGGGCTTTCAGATAGTTCATAACTGACAATCTCTTGGTTGTATAAATCTATAACGGGCGATAAATACAACTTTTTTCCTGACACGTTAAATTCGGTTACATCGGTCGCCCATTTTTGATTAGGCTTCTCTGCTTTAAAAGCCCTGTTTAAAAAATTGGGAGCTATTTTCCCTTGCTCTCCTTTATAAGATTTATATTTTTTTAATCTAATAACACTTTTTAGTTTTAAAACACCCATCAAACGCAATACTGTTTTATGATTGATTACTTGACCTTGCTGACGTAGTAAAAGTGTTATACGCCTATAACCAAGCCTTCCTTTATGTCTATGATAAATCCTTTGAATCATTTCTTTTACGTCAGAATATTTATCTGTTTTGCCATTTTGTTTTGAATAGTAGTAAAAACTACTCCTTGCCATATCTAAGCAATTAAGCAATATTGTCAAATCATATTTATGCCTTAGCTCCATTATGGCTTTTGTTTTTTGTTGGTTTGAACTAAGGCTTGAAGCTTTTTTAGCAGTTCGTTCTCTGCTTTTAAATACTCGTTTTCAATTAGCAATTCTTCTTCTCTAGTTAAGGGTTTTGCTGATTTCCTTGCTTTCCTTTTTATCGGTAGTTTCATCTTTTTAGGTCGTCCTTTTGGTTGAGGCAATAAGCCTAATTGTCCATTTAATTCATAAGCCTTTCGCCAATTTATAATGACCGATTCACTCGGTATATTAAATTGTACACAAGCTGAACGCAAAGATAAATGTTCCTTATCTATAACCAATAAAACCTCTCGCTTGAAAGATGTACTATAATTACGCCTTTCTCTACTCTTCAAGCCTTCTATGCCATATTGATTATAGAAGCTTAACCAAAGCCTAAGATTACTGCAAGTGATACCTTTTTCTTTTGCTACCCACGTAACTGAATGATTACCTTTTAAAACTGCTTCTATGCAGCCAAGCCTAAACCTATAATTGTACTTGTTTCTTTTAAACATAAAAATGCCCCCATTAAGTGTCTAACTTTTTGGGGGCAGTGCATAATTAGCGAGCCTTTTTAATGATTAAAGAAATTGATTAATACCCAAACACATCTTTCAGTGTTAGATACTTTACTGTTCCATATTTCTCAAGGGTTTTAATATCCAATAAATCTTTTTTTCCTAGCACTAAAATAGAAGCCGGTTTATTTTTAATTTTTTCATCCTGAAATTTTTTGATGTCATCATAAGTCATTGTTGCAACCTGCGCATAAACATCTTTACGAATATCTGTTTTAATGCCAAATTTTTCAGCATTTAAATAATCAAATAAAATATCAGCTTTATTAATTCGTTCAGTTCTGATATTCTGAAGTATTGCTTCTTTAGCGGCTCCAAAAGAGATGTCGGACTTAGGAACATTATTTAATAAATTCATCATTCCGCCCATTGCTTCAGGTAATTTATCAGCCTGTGAGCCTATGTAAGAGAAATTATAAAAAGGCAGTTTAGGATCTTTCGGTCCTCTGTAGGTAGAATAACATGAATACGCTAACGCTTTTGATTCTCTCAGATCCTGGAAAACAACTGAACTCATTCCACCTCCGAAATATTCATTATACATATTGATCAATGGTGCATTTTTCGCATCATACTTATCGCCTACTGTCAGGATAACAATCTCGGCCTGCTTCATATCATAATCTACAACATACACCGTATTATTAAATGCCTGTGTTACGAAATTTGTTTCAGCAGGACAAGGTTTTAAATCTCCCGCAGGAACAATATGCATTTTATTTAATGATTCTTTTACATCGCCAACCAACTTCGGTCCATAATATAAAATCTTATGCTGGTAGGTCATTAGTGATTTAATTAATTCCGCCAACTGAGAAGGTTGAAGTTTATTTAAGTCATCCTCAGACAAAATATTGGTAGCAGGATTTAATGCCCCATACTTCGCATAATTCACCATCATTTTTTGAAGTATCGTTCCTTTTTGTTGTTTTGCATCGCTGCGTTTTTTCAGGATATCCGATATAAGATTTTTAAGGATAGTTTCATCAATTTTAGGGTCCACAAATAACTCTTCAAACAGGCGAGTTGCTTTTTCAAAATTTTCATTCAGCCCGGTTAAGCTTACCCAGGTTTGGTTATCAGAATTAAACACATTAAAAGAACATCCGAGCTTGTAAAATTCTTGTTGAACTTCAGCTGGCGTTAATTTGCCAGTTCCCAGGTAAGGGATATAATCAATAGCTACCGGCAATAATTTATCATTATTAGTTCCCATATCAAAAGCATAATACAGGTCAAATAATTGATTCTCGGTATTCTGACTATATAATAAAGGAATATTCCCATTCATGGTTGTTTTTATCAGATCCTTTTCATAATCAATAAACTTAGGTTGCATATCGGCTGTTTTAGCCGTTAAAATATTTTTTACAAAAGGCGACTGATCATCTCTGTTCACTTCAACCGGCGTGATTTGAGGTTTTTCGACCTTTTGAATATTTTTATCTTCTCCGATCCGTTTATAAACCACTACATAATTGTTTTGATTATAATTTGCTTTAGCAAATTCAATTACTTCCTGTTTTGTGATTTTAGAAAGGCGTTCAACCATATTAACCGATTGTTGCCATTTAGTATCATTAACAAAAGCATCTACAAAAGCCATGGCTCGTGATTGATTATTTTCAAGCTCTTTTGTCTTCTGTAATTTTAAATCAGTAATAACCGCACTCATTAACCAATCCGGGAACGAGCCTTTTTTAAGCAATTCTAGTTGATCTAATAATAATTTTTCAACTTCCTCTAAGGTT
>JANPOX010000183.1:0-2141 GCA_031428235.1 Bacteroidia bacterium
CTGATTGGGAAACATGTGAAAGTTGCTGCAAAAATAAAATCTTCCAAACTTTTAACTATTCCTGTGGGTTATATTTTGATTGATGGTGCAAAAAAATCAACCACTCAAAAAATCACACGTACAAAACCTCTTAATACTGCAAAAGAAATCATTGACACGGCTATTGCCGGTGAGTTACTCGGAAAACAATTGATTTATTTGGAAGCTGGCAGTGGGGCAAGCAAACCATTAAATACATTATTAATCAAAAAAGTTAAAAAATCAATTTCAATTCCCTTAATAGTTGGTGGAGGAATTGATTCCGTAATAAAAGCAAAAAATAGTATAGCTTCCAACCCAGATTATATCGTTGTAGGAAATGCCTTTGAAAAAAATCCAGGATTATTAATTGAAATAAATAAATTATTCATATAAATGTTGCCAAAGCAATTACTACTTTCAATAGTCAGGATCACCTCCTATGAAAAAACAAAATAAACACTAAAATGAAATTAGTAGTCATTACACCGTCGAAAAAAACCGACAACGAAATTGCCTCCATCATTCAAATGTTTGAAGCAGGTCTAGACACATTGCATGTAAGAAAGAACCGGTTTTCCACCAAAGAACTGGATGAATATATCAATGAGATTCCTGTTCATTTTCATAACCGGATTATTATTCATTCTCACCATAAATTGGCGCTTAAGTACAATCTCAAGGGATTTCATTTCACTTCCACCCATCTTAACCGAAAATTCAGACTTTGGTGGAACACAAAGATGATCTATTTAAGAAAGCCCCGTTTAATTAAATCTATTTCATATAAAAGGATTTCTGAAATATATGAAGTGCAAAAAGTAAAAACTGATTATTGCTTTTTAGGTACCATGTTCCATAATGTTTCCGGGGAATTATACAGCGGATTTTACCCGGAAACTGTTAAAGCAGCTATTGATAAATCAGGTAGTTGTATATTTGCAAGAGGAGGTGTTAATGAAAAGAGCGTTAAACTTGCCCACGAATTAGGCTTTCACGGCATAGCTTTATATGGTCATCTTTGGAAAAGCACTACGCCTTATACCAAATACATCGAATTTATAAGGTACTGTAAGGAAAATAATATTCCTATTGATTAGTCGAAAAAAGACCTATTATTTTAAATTATATTAATTTAATGCCCTTCTAATAGTTTATAGTTTTTCTTGTACCTTTATTCTCTAATTTAAAAAATATAAAAAGTAACTTTAAATTAGTTTCTATAAAAATTTAAATGCTAATGACAAAGGCAAACGATCATAAAATAAAAAGAATAGTTATTATAGGTCCTGAAAGTACCGGTAAGACATTGTTATGCGAGCAACTTGCAAAACATTACAATACTGTGTTTGTTCCTGAATATGCAAGAACCTATTTTGAAGAACATGATGTCAATAATTATAATACAGATGATTTAGAAATCATTGCAAAGAAACAATTAGAACTCGAAAAAGAATATTTACCTAAAGCAAACCGTTTTTTATTTTGTGATACTTCCTTAATAACAATCAAAATTTGGTGCACGCATAAGTTTAACAAAGTTCCAAATTTTATAACTAAGTCTATAAAAGATAATGATTATGATTTATCTTTAATTACAAACAATGATGTTCCCTGGGTAGCAGACTCGCAACGCCAAAACGAAGGTTTAAGAGATCATTTATTTAAATCAAATAAACATGAACTTCAAAAATTGGACGTTGATTACAAAATAATTAAAGGAATTGGAGAGGAACGTTTAAAAAATACCATTAAAATAATCGAAGAGGCTTTTAAAGATTAATTAATAAAATCCACCACACAATTAAAAAAAGCCTCCGGTTGTTCAGCATGAACCCAGTGACCACTATTAGAAATGGTTTTTAATTGATAATTTGAAAAATATAAAGCTATTTCATTTTCATCCGCATCTGTAATATAATTTGATTTTTCGCCACGTATAAAAAGTGTAGTAGTATCACTTTTAAAAGCAGAAACCTTAACGCCAATATTATTATATTCCTTGGTAATCGTTTTGAGATTGAAACGCCAGGACATCTGCTTTGTTTCATCTTCGCGCCAATAAATGTTTTTTAACAGAAATTGTTTCGTGCCAAAATCAGGAATATATTGTCCCAATATCG
>JANPOX010000184.1:0-2259 GCA_031428235.1 Bacteroidia bacterium
GCTAAAAAACCAACCGAGTTTAATTTCACGCCATAGCTTTCAACTGGTTTCATTTTTGGTTTACCATCATGCTCCCCTTTACCGGGCATATCATTTTGCACGTCAAACATAATGGTTTGAGAAGGACCGTAAATATCAGCATCTACCAAACCAACTTTAGCACCTTGATTAGCCAAAGCAACAGCAAGATTTGCAGAAATAGTTGATTTACCTACTCCACCTTTACCGGAAGCAACAGCAATAATATTTCTAACTTTTGAAAGTGTTCCTAAATCTTTATCACGACTTGTAGTTACGTTAGCCGTCATATTCACATTCACTAGTGCTTCTTTATCCACGTAATGCTTAACAGCATTTATACAAGCATTATGAATCATGTCTTTCATTGGACAAGCCGGTGTGGTAAGAACAACCGTAAAGGCCACATTCTTTCCATCCACTACCACATCTTTAATCATTCCGAGTGTCACTAAATCTTTTTTAAGATCCGGATCATCTACATATTTTAATGCGTCGATAACGCTGTCTACTGTAATTGGCATATTTGTTTATTTTTTAAACACAGAGATTAAGAGTTGATGAGTTCGCAAAGAGATTATTTCTAAATTACAATTTGCTTCATTTTTTCAGTGCTCTCTTTTTTCTCTTTTAACTCTGTGTTGACTATTATTTTTTATAATTAAATCTGATTAGCTAAGTTCAATAAATTTCCTTCTTCAAAATCTCTTCCCATAATTTGTAAACCTATTGGCAAACCATTACTGTGCGTTCCATTAGGTACTGATATAGCAGGACAACCCACGATATTTGCCTGAACCGTAAAAATATCTTCCAGATACATTTTAATCGGGTCTTCGCTGTTCTTTCCAAATTCGAAAGCTGTTCCGGGTGTGGAAGGGGTTACAATAAAATCATATTGTGATAAGATCTCACGTGTTTTCTGACGGATCTTATTTCTTACTTTTTGTGCCTTGCTGTAATATGCATCGTAATAACCCGCGCTTAGAACAAAGGTTCCCAGCATAATGCGGCGTTTTACTTCTTTTCCAAAACCTTCACTTCGCGTTTTTTTATAAGTACTTTCAAGGTCAGTAGCATTCGGACTTCTATAACCAAAGTGTACACCATCAAATCTTGATAAATTCGAAGAAGCTTCAGCAGTAGTTAATACATAATAAGTCGGAACTAAAAAATCAAGGTATGGAAAATCAACACCATCAACGGAATGTCCCGATTTCTTTAATTTATCAAGTGAATCCACTGTTTGTTTTTTAACTTCAGAATCTAAACCGTTAGATTCTACACATTCTTTTAAATAAGCGATCTTAAATTTTTTGTTTTCGTTTAATGCAGAAGAATAATTTCCAACTTCTTTTTGTGAAGCCGTGGTATCATATTCATCTTTCCCGGCCATGATCTCCAACAACAATGCGGCATCTTCTACCGTTTTAGTAATAGGCCCAATCTGATCAAATGAAGAAGCATATGCTACTAATCCCCAACGAGAAACACGTCCGTAAGTTGGTTTTAAACCTACGGTTCCAGTAAAAGAAGCAGGCTGACGAATAGAACCGCCCGTATCAGAACCTAGAGCAACGTGGCATAAACCGGCAGCAACAGAAACGGCAGAGCCACCGGAAGAACCTCCCGGTACCATTTTTTCATTTATAGGGTTTAGTACTTTTCCATAAGCGGAATTTTCATTGCTACTTCCCATAGCAAATTCATCACAATTCAAACGACCTATAATAATGGCATCTTCCGCTAACAACCGTTCAACGACAGTTGATGAAAACAAAGATTCAAATCCTTCCAGTATTTTCGAAGAACAGGAAACTTTATGTCCCTTGTAACAGATGTTATCTTTTATACCAAGAATGACTCCCGCTAATTTACCAGCCGTTTTAGATTTAATTTTCTCATCCACCAGTTTCGCCTGAGATAAAGCTGAATCATTAAACACTTCCAAAAATGCATTCAGGTGTTTCTTTGCTTCAATGGCTTTGATCGATTCTTCTACTAACTGAACGCAGGTTGTTTTTCCTGCTAACAAATCAGCTTCCAGATTTTTAATAGTTGTAAATGTATACACAGTTTATATATTAAATAATAAAAGCGCCAATCGAACAGAATGACGCTTTTAAAATATGAATCAATAAAATATTATTTTTTTTCTACGTCAGTCGATTCAGAAGCGCCATCTTTAGCATCCTTAAATTCTTTCATTCCTTTACCTAAACCTTTCATTAATTCAGGGAT
>JANPOX010000185.1:0-1696 GCA_031428235.1 Bacteroidia bacterium
CAACTGGTTTGCGGGTAATTATTTTTAAATGATTTTTCTATTTCTATATAATCGGCTTCTTTTAATTTTTGTAATTGCACACTTAAATTACCGGCAGTAGAATTCGTCTCTTCTTTTAAAAAAGAAAAATCCGCTTCCTTCACTCCTGCCAATAAAGACATGACCGCCAGCCTGAGCTGCGAATGCAATAATGGATTGAGTTCTTTCAGTGCCATTAGTTGTTGAATTTTGCTTTTAATAAATGTCCAGGGATAATGTAGGACACCAACATAGCGGTCGCAATAAATAACAACTGGTATTGGAACGAAACAAAGAAGGCAGCAATAGAAAGCGCAAAACAAATAACGCCACCAATAATTAAAGGTCTGAATTTTAATAATCCTCCCGAAACAAAAGTACCAATGCCGTATATTAAGATCAGTAATGGGTATGTCACATCAACTCCTATCTTAAAAGCCATGCCTAGCACAACTCCCATGGATATTCCCATAGCGCCCCATAAATAGCTCATGTAAGTGCCCACATAGGTTTTGATTTTTTCTCTTTTACTTTGTTTGGCACCATAGATCATAGAGACAATCCCCCCTAACGGCATTAATAACCAAACGATAGGTGCCTGTTCCACATTCATTTGTAATAAGATAAAATGAGCAACAGAAGCCACTAAAACCAACCAGCCCCACATGATGTAATAAAAACTGTCATCACTATACTGGCGTTGTGTTTTATTCACCATGCTCTGGATAATGCTTAGACTCTCGTTGATGTTAATTTCTCTTTCTTCCATTTTATTTATTTTTTAGTTTTATTATTTATCTTTTTTAATTCCTGTTCCGCTTCTGCTTTACCCCAGTTTGGGTGCAGGTTAGATTCAGGTTTAATCACGCCTTGCCGTGATGCTTTTTCTAATACCATTTCAAAAATAGGTTTGGCTTTTTTCTCACCACCGCCAAATGCCGGCGGTGCATATAACGTAGCCTGTGCTTTTACAAAATAAGCTCTTGGATTATCGCTATTTAATTTAATGGCTTCGTTGGCAAACTTTGTAGCCATCATGCCGTATTTTTGTCCGCGCTTTACGTGGTTCACATTAATGCGTGCCGCAGCAATCATAGATTTCAGAACCAATACTTCAGAATTATTTTTACTTAATGAATCTGCCTTACGTGCAAATACATCTGCTTTATCACACAAGGCATCGATTTCATTTTTTGGTTTCTGGAAAGCAACTAACACATGACATAAACCGGCATAATAAAACGGAAGCCATTCTTTTTTTTCTGATAAAGCAACAGATTCAAAACCGTTAGCAGCCTTAATAAAATTTGACGATTCAAATAGTTGGATATTTTTCTTCATTTTTTCTTTATAACCTTGTGAGAAGGCGGCAAGAGAAAACAGCGTTAAAATAAATAGTACATATAATTTTTTCACGACACAAATATAAACTAGTTTATTTTATAAACCAAATTTATTTCGTTATTTTATCATTGAATAATACAAATTGGTCGTCAATAAAAGTGTAAATAACTAATAATCATCAGTTTAAATATTTAATGATTGTTAATAGCTTGTTATTAAATAAATTTGAGTATCTTTGCCCCGCAATTAGATTTAATATTTGCATCCAATATTGTGATCGCGCCTACGTCGGGCTATAAATTGATCACAGCTACTGCGGAAATTAAATCATAGT
>JANPOX010000186.1:0-3015 GCA_031428235.1 Bacteroidia bacterium
ATAAAATCAATATTAAAACAAATTGGAACAGCTCATGGCAGAAAAAGATTGAAATTGGCATTGGGTTTTGGCAAAAATACAATAAAAATATCAGAAACTTTATGGGTGCACACTCCCAAAACTATCTCCTATTCAATCAATTGGCTGACAAATGTTTTTATGTATAATTTTCTGAACAGAAGAAACGGTAAAGGGTTCTTTAAAAGCCTAAATAACGCTATCAATGAATTGAGTTGGAAAAGTAAAAACTGTATTATACTCAACGATAGTCAAATGTTTACGGGACTTTTCACTAAAAAATATTTACAACCATTATTGAGCTTTTATTACATAAGAGACAATTTAATTGAACACCCATATTTTAAGTTTCATGGGCGTAGAATTGAACCATTAACGATTGAATTGGCAGATGCGGTTTTTGCTAATTCAGCATACTTAGCTGATTACGGCAGAAATCACAATCAATTAAGTTTGGATATTGGTCAAGGATGTGAAACTGATATGTATGAAGCTAATGCAAGCTATAAAGAGCCTGCCGACTTGGGTGCTATTAGCTATCCACGTATTGGATATGTTGGTTTTTTAACAGGCGAAAGGTTAGATATAAGTTTACTTGAGCAAATAGCAAAAGCTAAAAAAGATTGGCAAATTGTGTTAATTGGTCCAGAAGAAACGATGTTTCAGCAAAGTGGCTTGCACTCTCTCAACAATGTCCATTTTTTAGGTTCAAAGAAACCCGACCAATTACCATCATATATCCAATATTTGGATGTCTGTATAAACCCACAATTGGTAAATGAATTGACAGTGGGCAATTATCCAAGAAAAATTGACGAATATTTAGCAATGGGAAAACCAACCGTAGCAACAGATACCCCTGCCATGAAAATGTTTATACCACACGTAGAGTTGGCAGTTGGTGTTGATGCTTACATAAAAGCGATTGAAAATGCTTTACAACCACAGCGAGGTGAGAAAAAAAATTCGGCAATTAATTGTGCCAAAAGTCATACTTGGGAAACGTGTATTAAAAATATATTTAAAATTCAAAATCAATTATTAGATGAGCAATTATATCCAGCAATTATACACAGCCAAGAATATTAGGGATTCTAAAGTTTATCCTGGCTTAAATGCGGCAAAAGGCATCTTGATTCTATTGGTAATCCTTACACACGCATTACCCGATGGAATGATACTGTATTTTCTTTATTTTTTCCACATGCCAGTATTCTTATCAATAAGTGGTTATTTATTGAAAGAATCTGCTTTTAAAGATGGGATTTTGAAATATTTAGGAAAATTAATCCATCGCTTAATTATACCGTGGATAATGGCCTCAATTTTATATTTATATTTCAGTTTAGGTAATAGACATTTATCAGAATTAAGCTTGACTGATTTTTTATATCCTTTTTACCATTTGTGGTATGTACCAGCTTATGTATTGGGTGCTTTGCTTTGTTATTTTGTATCAAAGTATAAAATACCAGCTATCCCTGTTTTGATAATTACTGCAATATTTACTGTTTTTTGGTACATAATTTTTAGAGATAATAAATCTCCTGTTAATGAACAACCGCTTTACTATATAGGCGAAAAGCGATTTTATGCCTATTTAGTGTTCTTCTTTTTGGGTTTTTGCCTGCGAAACGAACTACTAAAAATTTCACCTTCTCCATTATTACTCATATCATTAAACATTACTGCATTTACAGCTTCGGTGATATTTGTATATCAACATGTTCCTGATACCATAACAGTTGTTGCTTACATGATATTCAATTTAAGTTTTATACTTTTCTTATTATTGTATGTAGCCCCGCAAACATGGTTTCAACATAAATGGCTATTGTTAGTCAATAAACAATCTTTAGGAGTTTACTTATATCATCCAATGATTATATTCTTAATTTATACTATTTTAGGTGATTCAAAAAAGGAACATATTAATAACCTGCAAGCTTTAGGGGTAGGAATTGTAACTATAGTGACAGTATTGTCTTTTATTTGGATAATTCAAAAATGGAAGGTATCTAAACGATATCTATTAGGAATGATTAAAGAATAATTGATTATAAAAAAATCCAGTAAATCAGTTTAAAAGCTGGTTTACTGGATCTGAACCTGTTTAAACTTTTAATTTTGACTGCAAACAAGCTCTTTTTTCAAGATACTTTATCAAAACTATTTTAGTTATATTTCAAATAAAACTTTCTATTTACTGATTCTTTCCCAGTTTTTTGTGTCAAAATCATATTGTTTGATTACTCTTGCAGGATTACCAACTGCTACACTGTAGGGAGGAATATCTTTGGTAACTACCGCTCCGCCCGACACTACACAGTGTTTTCCGATAGTAACTCCTGCCGTTATTACAACATTTGCTCCAATCCAGCAATTATCTTCAATGGTGATAGTGCCAATTGTTTCACCTTGCAAATAGATTGGAATATCAATATTGGTATAATTGTGGTTGAGTCCACTTATTACAATATTTTGTGCAAGAATTACATTATTGCCAATCGTTACGGGCCCAATAACTACATTTCCGATGCCAATTCTTGAATTATGCCCGATATGTACTGCCCCAACGCCATTATTGATAGTCGCAAAATCTTCTACCGTACTATAATCTCCAATATTAAAAGGTTGAAATGGTAAAACATCCATTCGAGTACGTCGGCAGATGACAGTTCCTTTTCCTTTTTTATGAAAAAAAGGATTTACAAACCATTGTACCCAAAGCCTTGGGCGAGCTTGATGCTTTGGAATTAGACACCAGTGTACAAATTTTTTAAGTTTCGAATTCGACTTGATAGTAGAAATGATTGTCATAATTATTTTCTAAAAAGGTATTTTTTTACCCGCATCATTAGGGCATTTTTTAATCCACCATCTAATTGAATTCGGCGGTCGCTTGTCCAAACTCTTGCTGCTTTTTCATCAATTGCCTTAATTTTACCGCCTGCCTGTTGTAGTCTCAGAGCCATCATACCATCTTCAGTGGCGTTT
>JANPOX010000187.1:0-4581 GCA_031428235.1 Bacteroidia bacterium
CATCCTGCGGCGTTTGTACCATTCACTGTATAAACAATTGTTGCCGTCGGACTTATCACAACTGTAGCGCCGGTTAATGCACCGGGGTTCCATGTATAAGTGGAAGCACCGCTCGCAGTTAAAGTAGCCGTACTTCCAACACATACTTTAGTTGGACTGGCGGAAGCAGTAATGGTAGGTGAAGAGCTAACCGTCACTGTAACTGTCTGCGAATTTGAGCATGATCCAGTAACTCCAGTAACAGTATAAACAGTTGTTGCCGTTGGCGTTACAGCTACGGTTGCACCCGTTGTTCCACCCGGATTCCAGGTATACGATGTGGCACCACTTGCCGTAAGGGTTGAAGAACCTCCGTTACAAATTACAGAAGGACTTGCTGTGGCGGTTAATGACAAAGTAGTAACTGTTAAGGTAACGGTTCGGGTATTTGTACAACCAAAAAAACTGGTTCCCGTTACTGTATATGTTGTAGTTACAGTAGGACTAACTACTGCTATTGGCCCGATCATGCCACCAGGATTCCAAGTATAGGTTAGGGCTCCAGTAGCTGATAAAGTAGCGCTGTTTCCGGCGCATATAATGGTTGGGTTACTGGTAGCTGTGATTGTTGGCGTTGGACGAACTATTAAATTCACAGTTCCTGTGCTGGTACACGAACCGTTTGTTCCTGTTACGGTATAAGTTGTAGATACGGTTGGTGATACGGTAATAGATGCTCCTGTTATCGCTCCTGGGTTCCACGTGTACGAAGTAGCACCTGATGCAGTCAAAGTTGCGGATGATCCACTACAGATAGATGTAGGATTAGCTACTGCAATGATAGGAGTAGATGTCACTGAAACCTGAACAGCACTGGAAAAAGTAGAAGTTGTACCGGCACAGTTTGCTTCAGTCATGGTTGCCGTATAATTGCTGGTTGCTGTAGGGCAAGGCGCAGCCGTTAGGCCTGTAGCAGTGAAACCGGCAGGTCCTGCCCAGTTTACTGTATAAGTCGGGGCTCCTGTCGGTGTAAATCTCCAGGCTTCATTAATTGCTGTCCATGGAGTTAAAACGTTTCTCCCGGGAGGAGTAACCGCCGTAGTTCCGGTACCATTCTGAATACCTACCAAACCTTTTCCGTTTTGCCATGCCATACAAGCCGTACTATTCTGGATATAGATATCTATGATATTAGATCGTTCGTATAAGACAATCTGAAAAGTGGAGGTCGGATTATTACAACTATATAAAGGCACATTTGTCCAGTTTGCAACAAATCTTCTACATGGCGCAATACCAGTGGAATAATAAGTAACAGTGGAGCCGAATCCCACCGATGGATCAATATCCCTGTATGCTCCACAAATTGTATTGGGTTGATGTTCTACAAGGTTAGGAAGAACTGTATTTACTGTAAAAAATTCAGAGCCGTTTGCGGCAGCTAAATTAAAAGTGATCTCACCATTACTTCCAATTACTAATTGGTTAAAGGTATTTCCAAAATAACAGAAATTGAAGCCAATGTTTATTACTGCTCCCCACACATCATCAATATTGCCAATAGCAGGTGCGCCTCCAAAAAAAGGTTGTGGAGCATATGCAGTAGCGCCAACACTATAGGTCGATGTTGTATTTAACGCTGAAACACTTGCTGTTAAGTTTGCACAACTCCCGCTGCAAATTGTGGTGTTTGAACCTGCGCTAATGCTGGATGTTGAAGGACAGGTTTGGGAAATACCAATTTGTTGCATGAATGCAACAATCAATAGAGCCTTGAAAGATTTTAAAAAAAACTTCATACTATTATTTATTGAATGGTTAAAATAAGCTGATTAAGATCTTGGGTATTCATGACATCAATGTTATCAATTACTTGTAATTCGGCGGATGATAATATTTTTTTATTAATTTCTGTTCCAGTTTTTAAAAACGTTTTTTCAGAATTACTGATTTCGAAATACTCTGTATAGCCTTTTGTATGGCCATTTAAGAAGGCAAGACACTCATTTCTTACAAGCAATGCTAAATGAGAACTGGCCGATTTATCACTATTATAAATTTTCACAGCAGCTTCCTGATTTTTTAATATCTCTTTGAACGAGGTTGTAAAATCATTGCTGTTTTCACGAAGCATGGTTTTTTGAACTGTTCTGATAGCAGTATTATTTTTATTAATAAACTCTTTTAAATCTGTACTCTCTTGAGCATTACAAATTGAGCAAAAAAATAAAACGGGTAAGAATAGTCTTAACTTCATATGAACCTTATTTAATAGTATGTTAAAGTTATAAATTTACTTCAATTATTAACATGTTTTTAACAAATTAAGTAGAGGCTAATATGGTAAAAAAATTAACTAGTTGATAATCAGTTAATTAAGCATGTTAAGCTTTTTGCTTGGTTTAGTGAATATTATAAAAAAAAGCCGCTCATTAAGCAGCTTTAATTATTAAAAATTAAGCAATGCCAACACCGTGGCAACTTTTATATTTTTTACCACTTCCACAAGGACAGGGATCGTTTCTTCCGATTTTTTGTTCTACGCGAATGGGTTGTTGTTTCGGTTTTTGAACTTCCTGTTGTTCCTGTTGATCATTTTCACTTCTGCTTTCAACCAGTTTTTCTTTCGGACGTTGTTGAACCTGTTCTTGCGTAAACTGGGCTTTTTGCAATTTAGGTTTGTCCTTGCTATTTTCCTCTATTGGTAAACCACCTTTCATTAAAAAAGAAATAATGTCTTTGCTCGTTTTAGCAATCATTTCCCTGAACAGGTTAAATGATTCTAATTTATATACCACTAAAGGATCTTTTTGTTCAAGAGAAGCATTTTGAACGGATTGTTTCAGATCATCCATTTCACGCAAATGTTCTTTCCACGAATCATCAATCATGGCGAGAATCACAGTTTTCTCAAAAACAGAAACCAGCTCACGTCCTTTTGTATCAAATGATTTTTTGAGGTTAGCCATTACCTGAATACCTCTTACACCATCTGTGAATGGTGTTACAATGTTCTCAAAATTATTGTTTGGATTAGTATAAACATCTCTCACAACAGGGAATGCCATCTCTGCAATTTCAGCTGATTTTGCTCTGTAATGATGCTCTCCTGCTTCAAATAATTTCTGGATCAAATCATCTTCTTTTCCGGTAAGAAATTCTTTTTCAGTAAAAGGAGATTCAATACCGAAGTTTTTAATGCATTCAAAAGTAAAGCCCTGATAATCTTTTAATACATGGAATTCAGCAACAATACTTTCTGATACTTCATAGATCATGTTGGCGATATCAATACTGATCCTATCTCCGTTTAAAGCGTTACGCCTGCGTTTGTAAACCACATCACGTTGCGCGTTCATTACATCATCGTATTCAATCAATCGTTTACGGGTTCCGAAATGATTTTCTTCTACTTTCTTTTGAGCACGCTCAATAGATTTTGAAATCATTTGATGTTGAATAACTTCACCTTCCTCTAGGCCCATTCTGTCCATTAAACTCGCAATACGCTCGCTTCCAAATAAACGCATCAGGTTATCTTCCAGCGACACAAAAAATTGTGAACTTCCGGGATCTCCCTGACGACCGGCACGACCACGTAACTGCCTGTCAACACGGCGAGATTCGTGACGTTCTGTTCCTATAATTGCTAAACCTCCTGCATCTTTAACTCCTGCACCTAATTTAATATCTGTACCACGACCTGCCATATTGGTTGCAATGGTAACGGTTCCTGCCTGCCCTGCTTCTGCAACAATGTCGGCTTCCTTTTGATGTAACTTGGCATTTAATACATTATGCTTAATTCCCCTCAATTTAAGCATACGACTTAATAATTCAGAGATTTCAACGCTTGTTGTACCAACTAACACTGGGCGTCCTGCCGCTACTAATTTGGCAGTTTCTTCAATTACAGCGTTGTACTTTTCACGTTTGGTTTTATATACTAAATCCTGTTCATCTTTACGGGATATGGCTCTGTTTGTTGGAATAACAACAACATCTAATTTATAAATATCCCAAAATTCGTTTGCTTCTGTTTCAGCTGTACCGGTCATGCCGGCAAGCTTATTATACATACGGAAATAGTTTTGTAAAGTAACCGTGGCATAAGTTTGCGTAGCTGCTTCGATTTTTACATTTTCTTTTGCTTCAAGTGCCTGATGTAAACCATCGCTATAACGACGACCTTCCATAATACGCCCTGTTTGCTCGTCTACAATTTTAATCTGCCCCTCAGCGATCACATATTCTTGGTCAATCTCAAATAAAGAATACGCTTTTAGTAACTGATTTACAGTATGAATTCGTTCGCTTTTCACACTGAAATCACGCATCAAAGATTCCTTCAATAATATTTTTTCTTTTGGGTCAGCAAATGTTTTCTTTTCAAGATCAGCAATTTCTCCACCAACATTAGGGATGATAAAGAAATGTGGATCATCGGTTGTGCTGGTGATGAGGTCAATTCCTTTTTCAGTCATGTCAACTGAATTATTTTTTTCATCGATCACAAAAAACAAATCCACATCTATTTTGTGCATTTCCTTTTGCTGGTCCTGCATATAATAATTTTCTGTTTTTTGTAATAATGCTTTTACT
>JANPOX010000188.1:0-7872 GCA_031428235.1 Bacteroidia bacterium
CCGGAGAATGTCAATTTTTTATCGTTCTCTTTATTCATCGGAATTTCAATGAGTATCACGGCATTTCCTGTTTTGGCGCGTATTGTTCAGGAAAGGCAACTTACAAAAACACGCTTAGGGGCTATTGTAATAACCTGTGCAGCAGCAGATGATATTACGGCATGGTGCATACTGGCCGCAGTGATTGCCATTGTAAAAGCTGGCTCTGTAATAAGCGCTTTTTATATTATTTTGATGGCCATTGGCTATGTTCTGTTGATGTTAAAAGTAGTTCAACCATTTTTAAAACGTTTAGGCGATATATATTCACACCAGGATACCTTAAGTAAGCCTGTCGTAGCCATCTTTTTTGTGACATTATTACTATCATCTTTTTTAACGGAGATCATTGGCATTCACGCTTTGTTTGGCGCTTTTATGGCAGGCGTAATCATGCCACAGAATTTACATTTCAGAAATGTATTTATCGAAAAAGTGGAAGATGTTTCATTAGTACTTTTACTTCCTCTGTTTTTTGTTTTTACTGGTTTAAGAACACAAATCGGTTTATTGAACGACATTCATTTATGGGAAATATGCGCGCGGATTATCGCAGTTGCTGTGATCGGGAAATTTTTTGGAAGTGCTATTGCTGCTAAGTTTGTTGGCCAATCATGGAAAGATAGTTTAATGATTGGGGCCTTAATGAATACCAGAGGATTAATGGAACTCATTGTTTTAAACATAGGTTTTGATTTAGGAATTCTTTCACCGCCGGTATTTGCCATGTTGGTGATCATGGCTCTGGTAACCACTTTTATGACGGGGCCTGCCCTAGACTTTATTAACTATATAATGCCGGATAAAACTGGCCAGGAAAAATCAAACGATATACATGATCAGGGCAAATACAAAATATTATTTTCTTTTGGTGATTCAGAAAGAGGAAAAAGTATGGTTCGTTTGGTAAATAGTTTAATGGGAAAAACCGCCAATAATTCTTTTGTTACTGCTCTTCATTTAGAACCGAGTAATGAATTACATCAGTACAATATAAGGGAAGTAGAACGTGAGAGCTTTAAGCCCATTAAACGGGAAGCCAATAAATTTAACCTTACCCTTCAAACATTTTTTAAACCCACACTTGATTTTGAAAAAGAAATTATTGAAACAGCTAATCAGGGAGATTATGATTTATTAATTGTTGGGATGGGACAATCCATGTATGAGGGTAGTTTCCTCGGAAAAATATTGGGAATTACCACAAGAATTATTAACCCGGAAAAATTATACCATACTTTAACTGGTGCAGAAAAAATATTAGATAGCGGATTTGATGATAGGACTAATGCAATCATTCGTTCAACTAAAATGGAACTGGGAATTTTTGCAGATAAAGGTTTAAAGAAAGTGGATGATGTTGTTATTTTTGTTTTATCAAATGAAGATGAATTTTTGGTGTCATATGCCCAGAAAATGATCCATAATAATGAATCAAGAGTTATTGTAATTGATTATAACGATAAGATAAAAAACAATGCGGTTTTCAAGGAAAATATCAGGGCCATTGAACAACAAGCACCAAACCATATTACAATTTACACACCGGAAAAAGTAACAGAAACTTTTTTACAATCCATGGATTTACTTTTGATTAGTGTAGATGCCTGGAAATCTTTATTGGAGTTGGAACCTGTATGGTTATCAAAGGTTCCGTCGGTATTGATTCTGAAAAAATAATTGACTAATCAAAAAACAACCAGTTCAAACCAAACTTAAAGGCTCTGTCGTTTTGCAGATAACCTGGAACTAAAGAATAGTTGGTTCCAAAAAAACCTTGTGTCACATGATCGATCTTTATAAAGATTCTTACTGGCTTTATGCGTGCATTTAAAAAGAAATCGACATAAGGATAATTACCAACCGTTTTATTTGTCTGTACATAATATTGATTAGTTGCCGGCATGTAAGCGTAACCATAAAATTCACTAAAGTATTGTGCATTGAAACCGATCTGTAACTGCAAAGCACGCTTAAATAAATTACCCTGGTAATACAAAGCCCCATTCATTACCTGATTAGGAACACTGACAATTGCCTGGTAAGATGAAGTCTGATATCGATACCCGGAATTAATTCCTAAATGTTTAAACAGCAATAAATCTTTATGAATAAAAAATGACAGGTTCTGAATTCCTACTGGTGTTTGTTCCGGAACTGCCTGTTCATTAAAATAGATAAAGTTTTTAATGGTTTGATAAACCACTCCTATATCAAAACGATTATCAGAAGTAGAAATGCTAATTGTAGACTGAAGTTTATCTGTAGGAGAAAAATTATTATTCCATGCATAATGATTACTCAGCCAGATATTATGCATGAAATCAGGATGCCGTTTTTCTGCATTGATATTAAAGTTTACAGCAAAAGGAATCTTTCCTACTTTTTTTAAATACCGGTTATTAATATCCATTGAATAATCAGTGGCATTAGGACCACTAAAAATGTAATTTATTTTTGCAAAACCGGTGTAGTTTTTATCAGATATATACAGACCTGCGTTTACACTGTTATTAATGAAGGAGGAATCCATGTATTGATATACCTGATTGATTTCGCTCTTATATCCTATTCTTAACTTAGTACTTATTGGATTTATTTTAAAAGTATAATTTAAGCCATTACTAATGCTTCGCCAATGTGATGAATCCATGGTTGACACTGTATCGAGATAATAAGCAGGATAAAAATCATTATGAAGAACACTATTTGGATCTTTATACTTCGTGTAAGATCCCGAGTAATTAAACTGGTAATCTATAAAGTGAGATAGTACAGTAGAACTGTCTTCTGTTTTATTTAAACGAAACCAGGGATTCACGTCAAAGCTTGTATTCCTCCACTCGCGTTTTGAAGCATTTTCCCGACTAGAACTATTTAAATTAACCGGCAACAACAGCTTATTGACCCTTACATCGTTCAGAAACAAACTGTCGTCTGCAATACCTCCATTTTCCTGATGCTTTATTTTATTGTATAAAACATGAGCGAAAAAACCTACCCTTCCATTTTTGGCTGTATAGTTTGATGTGGTATGAAAATTATTGGTGAAGCTTTGTTGGTTCTTGTAAAATCCTATACCACTATAACGGTTAAACCCCAAGGTGATATTTAATTTATTTTTAAAAGTATTAGAAAACAACATTTTAAAAACCTGCTCTTGTTTACTCCCCGCAATACCAGTTAAATTGGCATACGGACCTTTTGTTTGAAAGTAGTGAATGTCGTCAGCACTTACCATATCGTTTTGATAAGGCGCAGTTAACATATTAAATCCTAAAGCCTTTGATTGATAATTAATGTAGATGGGCGAGGAAGGTAACCCTAAATGACCATTCGAATTTCGAGGAAAATAATTTTGAAAATTATTGACCGTTGTATCAATTCTTGAATACCGGAATTGCTGTAAATTATTCTTATCCGAATTTGAAAGCGTATTAATAAAACTGCTGTCGGATGGATACTTTACCTGCGCTGTTAGCCCAAAAGACATAAACAATACATACAGTAAGATTTTACCACAAAAAGTATGTTTATGTTTGATCATTAAAACCAGAAAAATAAAACTTAAAATTTATCGAAGAAATGCTCTTCAACATCAAAGGTAGATTTTATTCCGACTTGCTTATAATCTGATTCCAGCCATTTTGTTGCAGTTTGTCGTCCACGCTCCTTAAGGTTTAATAAGAATTCCCAGGATGTGTTCATTTTACTACTATAGCTTAACTGGCTCAAAGCATCATAACCTGAAATGGTATGAACAAAGATTTCTCTGTTTGTTTTATTATCAGATTTTAAAATCCCATTTCTTAATAACTCATTCCGGTAATGAATCAATTTCATTTCGTTGATTAAACTACTGTTAAAAGATATTTCGTTTACCCTGTCAGCAATATCTCTGGCAGAAGTTGGCACAGAACTGATATTAACAGAATTGATCTTGATTAAAACAATATCATGCAAATCGGTATTCGTGATTAAAGGGAAAATCGGTGGATTTCCCATGTATCCACCATCCCAATAATATTCTCCATCGATTTGAACAGCCTGAAAAAGAAAAGGCAAACAAGCTGAGGCTAATACCGCATCCACCGTAATATCTTTATTGCTGAATATTTTGGCCCTGTTGGTTTTAACATTCGTGGCGCAGATAAACAACTTCTTTTTATGATACATCTGCAGCTCTTTAAAATCAATCAGATCCGTTAAAATATCTCTTAAAGGATTATAATTTAAAGGGTTAAAATTGTAGGGCGACATGTATTGTGTCATATTATTGAACATCATATATCCCGGAGAATTATGAATATCACCATTACTGAAGATTTTATCAAAGGCGCTGGGCTGAAACATACTTCCAGCCTGAGCTACTTTTTTCCAAAGTGTTTCTAATAATTCTTTTGCTTTTTTAGGGCCACCAACATGTAAGCCATAAGCACAAGCCACTGCATTTACTGCACCGGCGCTTGTTCCGCACATGGCATCAGCTACGATATGATCGACTTCCAATAATTTATCTAAAACGCCCCATGTAAATGCTCCATGAGCACCTCCACCTTGCAGGGCAATACCAACTTTTTTTGCGTCAGACTTACTCATTACTATTTTCTAACTATTTAAAAATGTTAAACCAATTTAGCATTTCAACAGACTACCAAATATAACTAAATAATTGAACCAGCAAAATAAATTAAGACGAGTTACAGTTAACAATAGATTAACCAGAAAGCCCTACTATAACTAGAGGTTCACTTTCACAAAATCCAATATTTTATTGTATAAATGCGTTCTTGTGTATCCACCATATATTCCATGGTTTTTATTAGGATATACCATAAAATCGAATGGTTTATTGTTTTTTACCAGTGAATTTGCGAGCTCCATGGAGTTTTGAAAATGTACATTATCATCACCGCTGCCATGAACTAACAAAAACTTACCTTTCATTTGTTTAGTGAAATTTACCGGTGAATTATCTTCGTACCCGCTTTTATTATCTTGTGGTTTGCGTAAAAAACGTTCCGTATAAATATTATCGTAAAATTTCCAATTAGTTACCGGAGCAACCGCAATGGTCGATTTAAAATAATCAGCTCCCTTGGTAATTAATAATGATGCCATATAACCACCATAACTCCATCCCTGAAAACCGATCCGGCTTTTGTCCACATAAGGCAAATTACCTAAATACTTTGCTGCATCAATCTGATCCAGTGTTTCCAGTTTTCCTAATTGTAGATAAGTGCAATGCTTGAATTCACGACCACGGCCTAAAGTTCCTCTTCCATCAACACAAACCACCAGGTAGCCTTCCTGGTTCAATAAGGAGTGCCACCAGAAATCAAAAGTTTCCCAGGCATTATTGCATTCATTGGAGCCTGGTCCGTTATAAGCAAACATATAAACAGGATATTTTTTATTGGCATCAAAATCTTTTGGTTTCATCATCCATCCGTTCAATTCAACACCATCTGTATTCTTAAAAGTGAAGAACTCTTTTGTTGAAAGGCTATACTCTTTCATTTTAGTTTTTAGGGCAGTGTTATCTTCTAAAACTTTAATCAATTTTCCATCAGCACTATGTAATTCATAAACTGGCGGTGTATTGGCATTTGAATAAGAACTAACATAATACTTTAATCCTTTGCTAAAGTCTGCACTGGAGGTTCCCTGATTAGTAGATAAACGTTTTTTGCTTGAACCATCCAATTTAACGCTATAAACATCACGATTGATTTGTCCCTGCTCTGTAGAAATATAATACAAGGTATTTAGCTTTTCGTCATAACCGTTAAATGATACCACATCCCACTTTCCTTTGGTGATTTGTTTTACAAGCTTCCCATTATTATCATAGTGATAAAGATGGTTATAATTATCTTTTTCACTACTCCATATAAAACCTTTATTGTTGGGCAAAAAAGTAAGGTCATCGGTAATATCCAGATAAGTTTTTGATTCCTCCGTTAAAATGGTTTTGGTTGAACCATCAGCTGCATTGGCATACATTAATTCCAGTTTATTTTGCAAACGGTTCATTCGCTGCAACGACAAAGTATTTTTATCAGTAGTCCACTGAATACGTGGAATATAAATATCTGTTTCCTTACCTAAATCTACTTGAGTAGTTTTGGTGCTTGCCAGATCGTATATGTGAACAGAAAGAATAGAATTATCCTCTCCCGCTTTTGGGTATTTAAAGGTTACTTTATCAGGATAGAGATTGTTATTATAAGTATCAAATGTATATTCCTTTACTTTACTTTCATCAAAACGGACAAAAGCCAATTTGCTTCCATCAGCATTCCAATCAAAATAATTTGCCTTGCTGAATTCCTCTTCATATACCCAATCTGCCCAACCGTTTTTAATTTCATTATTCTTCCCATCAGTTGTAACCTGTGTTTCATTTCCATTATCCAGGTCCTTAATAAAAAGGTTATTGGCCCGTACAAACGCTACTTTATTACCCATTGGAGAAAAGGTGGCAAACATTTGTTTTCCGCCTTCAGATAATTCAGTGGTTTTACCCGTTTTAATATCATATACATAATTTTTTTCAAGTGACGAACGGCGATAAATACCTTCTGATTCCGTTGAGAAAAACAATTTAGATTCATCCGGGCTAAACGAATATCCGCTAATATCAATAGTTTTATCACCCACTTTTACAGATGAGCCTTTTACAATAACCTCTATTTTTTTTCCTGATTTTAATTCATATTTAACAATATTGTCAAAATCACCTTCTTTCTCAAGATCTGTATAATTTAGGCCATCTTTCATAGCATTAAAACCACCAGCAGAAGCGGGCATAAAGGCATATTTGCTCCAGATATCCTCAACGGAAATGGTTTTTTGAGCCTGGCAGTTTAGAATTACCAAAAAGAGAGCAATTGGAAAGAAAAATGATTTCATAGAATGGGTTAATTAATTAAAGTATGAATATAAACATTACTCCCTATTAACAAACACTATTTTACT
Organism: Bacteroidia bacterium; assembly: GCA_031428235.1. GTDB lineage: Bacteria > Bacteroidota > Bacteroidia > B-17B0 > Aurantibacillaceae > UBA4416. The sequence continues at coordinate 7,024 of JANPOX010000188.1, forward strand.
CAAACGGTTACTAGGTTAAATAAATGACTAAAATGTTATTTGAATTTTCATTAGATTAGCATAATAATAAAACCAATATGCAGACTTTTAAGACGATTATCATAGACGACGAAGAAAATAGCCGTAGTAATACCAAAAGTATGCTTACAAGTTATTGTCCCGAAATAGAAGTTATTGCTGAAGCAGCTAGCGGCATGGAAGGTAAAAAACTGATTCAGGAACTGAAACCAGATGTTGTTTTTTGTGATATTAATATGCCTGGCATGTCAGGCCTTGAAATGATAGATGGATTGGTTCACCGTGATTTCTGTTTGATATTTTTAACTGCGTATAGCGAACATGGTATTAATGCCGTAAAAGCAGGAGCGATTGATTATCTGCTAAAGCCTTTGTTATTAAGTGAATTACAGGGTGCTGTTAAAAAAGTGGTAAAACATTACGAACAAAAAGGCGCACCGGTTCAATCAAACAGTAACGATAAAAATTTAGTATTGATTAATCACAGTAAAGGATTTACTTTGATTGATTATAAAGATATTGTTTGGCTGGAAGCATCCGATAATTACACAAATATCTTTTTAAATAACGCAAAAAAAATAGTCGCCTCAAAAACCCTGAAAGAATTTGAGTCTATTTTACCGACAAATGTATTTTTCCGCATACACCGGTCCTCATTGATAAATATTGATTTTATTAAAGAATATTCCAATGCAGAAGGCGGCACCATCATTATGGCAGATGGCACCAGTATTCAGGTATCAAAAGCACGTTCACAGGAATTTTCTGAATTTTTGAAAACCAGGGCGGTTACTCCAAAATAGATTCTTATGTGATTTATGAAAAAACAAC
>JANPOX010000189.1:0-1715 GCA_031428235.1 Bacteroidia bacterium
ATGCTTTTTTTATTTTGTGCCGTTAAAGAACAGGACAGTAGGATTAAAAACAGGAAAAGTTGTTGCATAATAATAGTTTGTAGATTGGTAAATATAGCAAAAAAATAAAGTTCTAAAAACAAGCAAAAACCTTAAATTTACAGCATGTTCAAAAAAAATAAAAAGCAACCAAAGCCACACCGTGTTTTATTACAGGCAGTGGTTAGTGCTTTACAAACCATATTTACCGAAAACAAATATGCAGATAAGGTCATAGAAAAAACGCTGAAAGAAAATCCAAAGTTTGGAAGCAGGGACCGGCGATTTATTGCCGAAACTACCTATGGGATCGTTCGCTATTATAGACTTTTAGCCCATTTAGCAAATACAGAAAACAATTTCTGGGAGATTTTAGGCACCTATTTTATCATTCATCACATTCCGATGCCGGATGAACGGGATTTTAAAAACCTGAACGAAAAAAACACACTCGACCTTTATAAATCTTTAAAAGATCAACGAATTTTGCAAGCCTACCCGGATTGGTTATGGGACTTGTGTGAAAATGAATTAGGAAAAGAGGCTTGGGAAGAACAGGCTGCAGCTTTAAATAAACAAGCTGAAGTTGTATTAAGGGTAAATACTTTAAAAACAAAAAAAGAAATATTACAAAAACATTTTGCCGCTGAAGAAATTCAGGTAGAACCCTTAAATGGTTTTGATGATGCACTTGTCTTATTAGAAAGGCAGAATATTTTTCAGAATCAATTATTCAAATTAGGATTGTTTGAACTACAGGATGCCGGCTCTCAGGCAATTTCCGAATTTCTTGATGTGCAACCCGGAATGCGGGTCATTGATGCCTGTGCCGGTGGTGGTGGAAAAACCTTACACATCGCTGCATTAATGCAAAACAAGGGGCGGATCATTTCAATGGATGTGACACAATGGAAACTGGATGAATTAAAAAAACGAGCTCGCAGAGCCACTGCCAGTAATATTGAACCAAGATTAATTGAAGGCACTAAAACCATTAAACGTTTAGAAAATACAGCGGATCGTTTATTACTTGATGTGCCCTGTAGCGGACTTGGAGTTATCAAGCGAAATCCGGATGCGAAATGGAAACTTGATATGGGATTTATTGAACGTACGAAGGAATTACAACAAAAGATTTTGAGTGAATATTCCATTATGACAAAAAAAGGTGGTGAATTGGTTTATTCAACCTGTAGCATATTGCCAAGTGAAAACCGTAAACAGGTGGACACTTTTTTGGCCTCTCATTCTGACTTTGAGTTGATCAGAGATAAAAGTATTATGCCCAGTGAAGGCTTTGATGGTTTTTACATGGCTTTGATAAAGAGAAAAAATTAATTATTTTTAATACACCATGACAATTGATACCTCTACATATTCTGTTATTGAAACATATATTGATGAGGTATCCGTTGTGGAACTATGGGATAATGATATTATTCATATTAAACTAAAAGATAATATCCAGATAGAACTGGAAGATTCTAAAAAACAATTTAATTTTTTAAAGTCAAAATTTGATGGGATTAACAAACATCTTGTTTTAGTTGAATCCGGCATTTACACAACCATTTCTAAAGAAGCCAGAGAGTTTGGCACAAAGCCAGAATCCAACGTGATGACAGCCGCTACAGCAGTTATTGTAAAATCTCTCGCGCACCGGATCATCATAAATTTTATTATAAAACTTACAAGCC
>JANPOX010000190.1:0-3616 GCA_031428235.1 Bacteroidia bacterium
GCACAGACCAAATTAAATTTGTTTGAATATTTAATCGAATATAAATTTCCTAAAACCATTGGCACTGTTTCTTTCGAAGAACGTTTGTCATTGTTTGTGGAGATTGCTATGGAATACCAAAATAACCTTGATTTTAAATACAGGTTGCAATACCATGATTATATAGAGGCTGTGACGAATATAAAGAAGCGCCTTGGTTATACATTGATTTTGCCATTGAAAGAGAAAGCTAAAAAAGAAAAAGCAACTAAATAAAAATAAACCAACTAGATAATCAGTTCGAGCTGTCACATTGAGCGGAGTCGAAATGAAAGAACAAACAAAAAATGGAAGAAACTAGTTTTAATTTACCCAAACAAACTCACGACATATTTGCTGTGATGGCGCGTGGTGCTTTTATCTCCAGCAATGGTAGCAGAGATGGTATGAATCGCTTGTATGATGTCATCAATAATCCTGAAAATTTCGACAGGCTTCAGGCATATTTTAATGTCATTCGCTATAACATTGAAAGAGGAAATAATTTTTTTTATTTTTCTAAATTAAGTGAGCCAAATTCTGAGTTGGAAAAAAAACTAGAGCGTTTTGAACGCTACATTGATATTATTGATTTGTTTGCCAGTATGGATAACAAGATTGGAATCGGTAGCCGTTTTCGTCCAAGTGAAATTGCGGAAGAATGTAATGCGAACGTTAGGTTAAAACAAAAACTACAAAAAATTCCGTTGTATCGTTCAGAGACTCTTCATAATAAAGTGCGTGAAATTTGTGATCTGATGAGTCGTGATTCTTTTTTGGAATTAGAAGATGAAAAATCGGAATCTTATAAAGTGCTGGATTCATATAATTATTTATTGGATGTTATTAATTCAGTAGCAATATATGAAGACAACGGTGTTGGTTCTGATGAAACGCAAGGGATTATTTATAACTAAACAGAGAACATGAAAGTATTTTATTTTTTATTAGCACTTATATTTTGTTTGAATTTATCATCACAGGTTAAATATTCAACGGTTCCTGATGATTTTATTTCCTTTCATGACAACATTTCTTCTGCTGAAAGGATGTTTAAAAATGACTCGTTGTTACAGGCTTATGCGAAATACGATAATGCATTTTCAGATTATAAATGGCCTGTAAATGCCTGTCATTACTTCCGTGCAGGATTATGCGCCATAAAAATAAAAGAGGAATTTAAAGCATTACATTTTTTAGAAAAAGCAATTACTAACGGTTACGAAATTGATAGTACTAAAAAAGGTGCAGTTGTATTCTATAACCAGAATACCAAAAAAGAATATTTAACCAATGCAGCAAACTGGGAAAAATCCAGGTATGAAGCAGTAAACTCTGAATGGGAAAGTGAATTATATGCCGTAAAAGAAAATAATAAAAAATATGCCGCAATAAAATATACTTCTGCTGTTGAATTTTGTACCACATGCATGAAATCAAAAGCATGCAGTAAAACATCTCCTGATTATCTTTCCAAATACAAACTGGTAAAAGAAAAAATGAAAGCGGATTCTGCTAATGCTGCTGAGCTTTTACAAAAGATTCAGCAATTTGGCTTTCCATCTATGAAATTAGTGGGTAAAGAGGCAAGTGCCATTGCGCGCAACATTCTTTTAAATTATGATTCAGATAAAAAAAATGAGCGTTTGGATAATCTGCTTTCCAAAGCATTATTGGATGGAAATATTTCACCGGAGTTTTATGCGACACTAATTGACCGAAGAAATTTGATGAGCGGAACAACACCTGAATTTTATGAACCAATTACCGGGTATGAAAAAACTATAGGCAAAGAACTTGTTCCGGCAAATACAAAGCGCCACACTATCGGATTATATCCTATAAAACCGCTGAGTGCGGCAGCACCAAAAAGCAAAAACCAGAATGCCTCTAAAAAGGTGGATGTGGGATTATATGATTATTAATTAAGAAAGACTTCACCTTTCCTCAACTTTTATGTCAGTTCGAGCGAAGTGGAGAGCAATAAATATCTGTGAGATCTGTGAGATCTGCGGGAAACAAAAAAATAGAAATGGAAAATAATTGCAGAATATTAAACAGGATCGTACAGATCAATATTGCTAATGTAAAATATACAGACTTAGAATTAAGTGGTAATACCTGTTTTGTGGGTACTAATAATTTTGGTAAGACATCTTTACAGCGTGCCATTTTGTTTTTTTACAGCGCTAACACAAGAGGTTTGGGTATTTCCGCTTCTCAAAAACCATTTGAAGAGCATTACTTTAAATTCGAAAATTCTTATTTGATTTATGAAATTCAGACAGAGAGCAAGCCGTTTTTTGTGATCGTTTACCGTCATAATAAAATAGTGTTCCGTTTTGTGGATGCAGAATATAGTCCAGATTATTTCTTTAATGAAAATGATGAGGCTATAAAAATTAAAGATGTTATTGCAGGATTCGATAAACGAGGCATTTTTGTTTCTCAACAAATTGACACGTTTGAACGTTACCGTAATATTTTGTACGGAACAGAAACAGACAAACAATTGTCGAAGTTTCACATTCTAAAAGGAAATGAGAAGTATCAGAATATTCCTAAATCTATTACCAACGTTTTCTTAAGTTCCAAGAGCAGTATTGATAGCCGTTTCATTAAGGATTTTATCGCTAACTCTTTAACAACTGAAAACAGCAGCATTAAATTGGAGCAGGTGGATCGTCAATTGCGTCAGTTCAACGAAAAGTATTCAGATATTGAAACTTACCTGAAAAAGGAATCTCAGCAGTTAATTGAATTCATTGATAAAAAGTATGACCAGGTGCACATGTTAAAAGGTGCGCAAATGGAAATGGCTGATAAACTTGGAAGCAGTTTACGTTATGCGGAAACGCAGAATGAAGCAGTGATAAAAGCCTCGCATGAAAAGCAAGAAGAGTTGGATAAAATAACAGAAGCCAACGAAGAACAAAAAACGCATTTAGAGGAAAAACAGAAAGATGTTCGGGAAGAGATAGGTTATTATGACCGAACGATTCGCGAAGCCAATAAAAAATTAAAAGAGTATAAGGAGAAAAATATTGAACAGGCCGTTGAAAAAAATGCTGAGCGCGAAAAGCTACAGGTTGATTATAACATCGCCCGTCGTGAGTATGAATCGAAGACATCGAATGTTCAAAGTATTGAGATGAAATATTCGTCTTTGATTGAGCAATTGCGTAATGATAAAACGGCTTATATCAATAAAATTAATTCGCGTACCAGTGAGATCTTTAATCACTACAACGAGTTACAGTTATTGCAGAAAAATGAATTCAATAAAAAGGATGCGGAATTTAAACAAAAGAGAGAAGAAGCAGTAACAGAGATCAATGCGGAGGTTACAGCAAAACAAATTGAGTTTAATGAATTAAAGGCAGAGGAAAAAGTAATTCGTAATACCCGTTTTTATGAAACTGAGATCAAAGGTCAGGAGTCTGAATTAGCAGATCTGAGAGCTATCAATTATAAAAATAAATCTGAACTTGCCATTAAAACTAATTTGGTTCAAACAAATCAAAAAGAATGGGAAAACCTGGAGTCAAAATTAAAATTGTCTCTATCTACTCAGATTCAAAAAACAAATAATGAAATT
>JANPOX010000191.1:0-5715 GCA_031428235.1 Bacteroidia bacterium
GCCGTTTTCATTCCCAACTGCGCGCAACGGATGGCTGCTACATATCCGCCTGGACCAGAACCAATAATTGTTACATCAAATTTTTCCATATATAGTGTTTTAGTTTAGTTAGTTTTTACGATTTCAAATTTACTAATAATTAGGACTTCTTAAAACGTAATACCTGGCTCCAGATCAATAATAAAATGGCCATTACGGCTGACGCATACGAAATAAAATCACCAAACCTCACAAATAAAGTCTGTTTGTTATTGGGCGTCACATTTTTAGTAATGATGGCTTGCTCCCAATAAGGCGTGGCTTGTTCTATTTCTCCATAAGGTGTTATAAAGCAAGAAATCCCGGTATTTGCACAACGCGCAATTTCTCTTCGTGTTTCAATCGCTCTTAATTTTGCATAAGCTAAATGTTGTCGGTGACCTGGAGAATCGCTCCACCAGCCATCATTGGTTATTATAAAAATCATGTTTGCACCATTCTTAACATATTTTGCTACATAATCGGAGTAAGCACTTTCATAACAAATAACCGGCGCAATGCCAACTTTTTTATCATGACTGTAAAACACGCTGCGTTCATCCTGAGTTCCAAGACTTCCCATCGTGCCGCCTAAATTAATCGCGAAACTTTCTAAAGGCTTAAATAAGGCCGGAAAAGGCATTCGCTCAACACCCGGTACTAATTTGGATTTATGATAGTAGTTTACACCATCTTTATTTAATTGAATACCCGTATTGTAAATGTCAAAAAAATTAGGTGAACCACCTTCTTGCCGGGCTGTTGAACTTGGTGTTTCATTACTGTTATATACGTAAAATGTTGTGGCACCTGTAATGATAGTTAAATTGGGATGTCCCGCTAAAATGCTGTCCCGTAAAAAACGCATTGAATACGAATTGTTTTCCTGCCCTTCCACAATGTTTTCCGTTAGGAAAGTTTCAGGTAACACTAAAAAATCTACTGTTGAATCAAGTCTGCCATTTATTTGATTTAATAAATTGTGCAATTGAACAGCCGGCTCAAAATAAAATTTGTCATTATAAGGATCAACATTTGGCTGAACTAAAACAGTTTTATAATTTTTATCAGAGTTTAAATGTGTTGTTGAGATTGAAAGGATAATGTATGAAATGAGAATCGGAATTAATAATGCAAGTACAGGTTTACTAAGTTGTTTAATTGAATAGGAATTGCTTTTTAAAAGATTATAGAACAAAATATTGACAACCAGTACCCATAAACTTCCTCCGGATGTTCCTGTAAATTCGTACCACTGAACCCAATTATGATTAAAGGCAAAAGCGTTTCCAATGATCAGCCAGCTCCACGTTAGATCCCATAAGGTGTGGCCAAATTCATACCCTAACCATATCGGAATCAATAACCAGATAGCCCACGGTTTATTAATGCGTTGCTTTAAATTGTACCAGATCATAAACACAATGCACATAAATGCCGGATTACAAACTATCGCTAAAATAGCACCTTCAAAAGACGCGTAATAAATCCACCAGGTCACACATATATTCCAAACAAAAAAAGCAAGATAAGTTAACCAGATTATTTTTGATTTTTTTCTCCTGATCTCAATGTTTGATGAAATTTTATCTTCAATAATAAATAATGGAACCCAGGCAAAAAATAATAAAACTGTTAATGGAGAAAACCATCCGGCGCTAAACAATAACCCACTGATGATTGCTAAAACATAATTTGGAATTTTTTGAAACATGCGTTAAATATAAATAAAAAAGTCCGACTGCATTTGCCGGACTTTTTAATGATTTACTTTAAGAATTACTCTACATCCAAATCTTTCGCATTCATTTTTAAAAGTTCACGATCATTCATTTTACTTTTAGGTAAAGATTCGTCTAGTTCTGCTTTGTTCTGTTTTTGTTCATTAGCAGGTTGTGCTTCTCTGATTTCAGAGTTTTTTCCTTCAGGTGATTTATCCGGCGATCCTTTTTTGTATCCATAATCTTCATCTGAGTTTGAGTTTGGCTGAGGTGAACTGTTTGGATTACTTTGTCTGTAATACGGATTGTTAGGATCACTGTACGGATCAGGATAAACATTGTTATTGTAACCGTAAGGATCATTAGAATAATTTAACGTATTCCAGGCTAAAAAACCTGCACGTTCAGAGTGATTTAAAGCGCCTTCATAATCTCCCCAGAAATAAAGTTGTCGGGCGTATTGCTGATGCCTGATCGCTTTTGCTAACCATGGAGAATAAGTGTCGTTCCAATCACTGAATTGTAAAGCCTGCCCAATTGTATTAGCAGATTGACGAATAGAATTCCTGGCTGCCTTTTTTACACTATAGTAATAATTATTATAACCATAATTATAGCCGCCATAATAACTGGGATAAGCTCCAACATGCACTGAAACATTACCTCCCCAACCATTTCCACCATGATGATGATTGGATGCCCAAGTATGTTTGTCATTTTGTTGATTGTTTTTTTGAGAAGACTGTGATTGATTCTGCGACTGATTCTGATTGCCGTTATGGCTTCTTTGTGCGTTTACATGTAAACTAATAATTACTATCGCAACAGTAGTTAATGTTTTTAGAGAGGTTTTCATAATTTCTGATTTTTTTTATTGATGTGCAAGTTTCAATGCACATGCCAAAAAATTTGATTTAACAGAACTTTACATTTGCACTTTGTATCTGGTAGCTTTTTGCCAATAAGTGGTAAAAATCTATTGAATTTGTTTATCGCAAAGGCTGCGAAATAAAAAAATGTATCTTTATGCACTAAAAAAATTGCATTGAAATTCTCGCTTCTTCATAAAGACAAACAATCCAAAGCCAGGGTAGGCTTTATTGAAACTGACCATGGCCAAATACAAACCCCAATTTTTATGCCGGTTGGCACCGCTGCAACTGTTAAAGCTGTACATCAACGTGAATTGAAAGAAGATATTAAAGCGCAGATCATTTTAGGAAATACATACCATTTATATTTACGTCCGGGATTAGAGGTGTTAGAAAATGCAGGCGGATTACATAAATTCAATGGTTGGGATAAACCTATTTTAACGGATAGTGGTGGTTACCAGGTCTTTTCTTTAGCGAACTCGCGAAAGTTAACTGAAGAAGGCGCTACTTTTAAGTCCCATATTGATGGCAGTAAGCATTTATTTACTCCCGAAAGAGTGATGGATATTCAAAGAATTATTGGAGCTGATATCATTATGGCTTTTGATGAATGTACCCCTTACCCTTGCGATTTCCGATATGCTAAAAATTCATTAGGTTTAACTCACCGTTGGCTGGATAGATGCTTTACACGGTTTAATGAAACAGAGCCGAAATATGGGTATTCGCAAACATTATTTCCAATTGTTCAAGGATCGGTATATAAAGATTTAAGGATTCAATCAGCCGAATTTATTGCTTCTAAACATGCATTTGGGAATGCAATTGGTGGCTTATCTGTTGGTGAACCGGCTGAGGACATGTACGCCATGACAGAAGTGGTTTGTGATATTTTACCGGAAGATAAACCGCGTTATTTAATGGGAGTTGGTACACCTGTCAATATTTTAGAGTGTATTGCATTAGGAATTGATATGTTTGATTGTGTGATGCCAACCCGTAATGCAAGACATGGTTTATTATTTACACAAAACGGAATTATCAACATCAAAAACGAAAAGTGGAAAAATGATTTCTCACCTTTAGATGAAAATGGAACTAGTTATGTTGATAGTGCTTATTCTAAAGCATATTTAAGGCATTTATTAATTTGCGGCGAATTTCTTGCTGCACAAATTGCAAGCATTCATAATCTGGCTTTTTATTTATGGTTGGTTACAGAGGCACGTAATAGAATAATTGACGGTACGTTTTATGAATGGAAAAATAAAATGGTAAAACAATTAGCACAACGTTTGTAAAATAATTTGTCAGCCTGAGCGGAGCCGAAGGCAATTTTCAATTATGCTTAAAATACTTGATAAATACATACTTAAACGGTTTATAGGAACTTTTTTCTTTTCTATATCTTTAATGCTATGCATATTTATTGTGTTTGATATTTCTGAAAAATTACAGGATTTTGTTGCTAGTAATGTTCCGTTTAAAGAAATTGTTTTGGAGCATTATCTAAATTTTATTCCGTATTACGGAAATTTGTTCAGCCCCTTATTTACATTTATTGCTGTTATTTTATTTACCTCTAAAATGGCATATAAAACAGAATTCGTAGCTATTTTATCCAGCGGTACAAGCTTTAAAAGGATACTAAGGCCTTACATGATTGGCGCAACTATGATTACCGCAATGTCATTGGTTTTAAATCATTTTATTATTCCAAAATCCAATAGGATAAGAATTGGTTTTGAAGACAAATACATTAATAACGGATATAATACCGACGAAAGGAATATTCATAAACAAATTGCACCAGGTACAGTTTTATATATGGCTGATTATGATAATTTTTTAAATAGTGCCAATCAGGTTTCTATTGAAAAAATTGCGAATAACAAGCAAACTGGGATGCTAAAAGCCGAAAGCATGAAATGGGATAGCATTGATGGCACCTGGAATCTTCAAAATGTTTTTGAAAGGGAGTTGATCTATGCGTCAATTGATTCAGCTAAAGCAGGAATGCCAAAATATGTTTATAGAGAAACTCATCGGTTTTATCCAACAAAAAAAATAAGAATTGATTTTGCTCCAAAAGACATGATTCGTTTTCAGAGTAAAATAGAAGTTCTCCCCTATTTTGAATTGAAAGAATTCATCATAAAAGAAAAACTAAAGGGCTCTAGTCGAATCGAATTTTTTGAAGTGGAAATGTATAAACGAACTGCGTTTCCATTCGCTACTTTTATCTTAACCATCATTGGCGTTTCTTTGTCTTCACGTAAAGTAAGAGGTGGTGTAGGGTTGCACATTGCCGTTGGATTAGTAATAAGTTGCGTTTATATATTATTCATGCATGTCTCTACAACTTTTGCTACTTCTGGAGAGGGGATTAGTCCTTTGCTGGCAGTTTGGTTACCTAATATTATTTTCTCCTTCGTCGCCTTTTATTTGTATAAAAACGCACAGCAGTAATTTTCGCTATCATTTGCATTTTGCTACATTCAAACAGCCAAATTTCATGGATGAGATCGAGTTTTTTTAATCCGCTAAACGATAATCAATCCCTTTACATCTATAAAATTCGTTAATTCGGCAAATCCTTTAAAAAAATCTTCATTTAGTACTTGTAGGTAAAGAAAAGATTAGTAAATTTGCACCCCGTTATTTGATTAGGTTGTAAAGGAAAGAGAAGTTGGCTGAAAATATTTTTAAGAAAATTAAAAATAAATTTGGTGAAGAGGAAAAGGATATGTACTTTTGCAACCCGCAAATGAAAATAGCGGACGTTCATTAAGAGATTTATTAGTTGGAAGTGAGAGATCACAATAAGCTAAAAGATATATTAGGTCAGGTTAAACTGATCGAGTTCTTTGAAAAAATTGAAACCAAAAAATGTAGCAGGTAACTCTAAACTAAAAGAGAGTACATCTGAATTATCCGACGTAGTGATACGGAGGATTTTAAAATACATGCTAGACCCTGAACAGACATTCCTGGATTGTGAATAATCCAGATCAAATTACTTTTACAATGGAGAGTTTGATCCTGGCTCAGGATGAACGCTAGCGGCAGGCTTAATACATGCAAGTCGAGGGGCAGCACGA
>JANPOX010000192.1:0-5195 GCA_031428235.1 Bacteroidia bacterium
GAATCAAAAAATATTTCAAAATTACAGGAAGCAAAATTTATTCGCATAACCGCAGCAGGTGTAAAAGAAAGTCACCCGCACGATGTTGTGATTACAAGAGAAGCACCTAATTATACTAGATAAGGGACGGAAAAGATTAAATGGACGAAAGGGATAGAAAAGACAGTAAACTAAATCTCTTTAATCCCTTAAGTCAAATAGTCTTTTAAGTCTTTAAAATAAATATTGAATTTAAAATAGAATAAAGAATGGTATTACCAATAGTAGTTTACGGCGATCCGGTATTAAGAAAAAAGTGTGTTGAGATTGATAAGGATTATGAAAATTTATCCACGATCATCAATAACATGTATGAAACCATGTACGAAGCCAATGGTGTTGGATTAGCTGCTCCACAAATTGGAAAAGCTATACGCTTATTTGTGGTTGATGCATCTCCTTTTGCTGAAGTGGATGAAGATGAAGAGCCTGAATTTACTGCAGAGGAAATGAAGCAGATGGATGGGTTTAAGAAAACCTTTATCAACGCGCAAATCATTGAAGAAACCGGTGAAGAGTGGAAATTCAATGAAGGTTGTTTAAGCATCCCTAAGATCAGGGAAGATGTTTTACGTAAACCAACCTTAACTATTGAATACCTTGACGAAAATTTTAAGAAGCACAAAGAAACCTATGATGGTGTGATTGCAAGAGTAATTCAGCATGAATACGATCATATAGAAGGTATATTATTTACCGATAAGATCAATCCATTTAAACGTAAATTGATTAGCGGTAAACTGACTGATATTTCAAATGGTAAATTCAGAGCGGATTACAGAACAAAAGTTTTTCAGCCAAAACGATAAATATGTTCAAACAAATAGCATTCATTATTGGAACTTTTTTTGTTATCTCCTGCGGTAGTAATACCACTTCAGAACAAAAGCAGGTAGCTGTAAAAAAAGATACAGCTATTGGTATAGTTGATAAATGTACCGCATGGTTTAATGAAGCCAAACGATTGGATGATATTTTACAAAAGGCAAACGTAGTCAATAATGATATTGCTGAACAAGCCATTAAAGCATTTTATGAATTTTCTGTGAATTGTAAATCGGATACTTTGGCACCGGTTTTTTTAATTAAGGCAGGACAGGTTTCGCAAACACTCAAAAAATACACACAGGCTCAGGCTTTTTTTACAAGATGTATTGATGATTTTCCCAAATTTAAAAGTAGGGGAGCTGCTATGTTTTTATTAGGTCAGCTATATGATGATCGCGCTATACTGAACAATGAATCAGAAGCCAGAACAATCTATTATCAAATCATCAGAGAGTATCCAACCAGTTCTTATGCAGCTGATGCGAAAGCATGCATACAAAATTTAGGAAAGTCGGATGAAGAACTGGTACAAGAGTTTCTGAAAAAAAATAAATAAAATTATTGGTGGGATGAAATTTTTCCTATTTCTTGAATTTTCCTTTTTCCTCTGAGTTTGTTGATGGCAATGCCTTATTGGTCAAAATTTCTCATGATCAGCCAAAAGTTCATACCGGAAGGTTCAAGGAAGAGCCTGAAGCAATTAAATGGCTGAATTCAATGTTATTGAATCTTTTAAATGATTTTTTTTGCTATTGTAAGTTAATAACACTGAGAACTTAATTTAATTTTCATTCGTACCTTTAAGGCTCAATGATCTTAGAGAAATTATCCCTTATCAATTTCAAAAATTACGATGAAGCTCACCTGGAGTTTTGTCCGAAATTTAATTGCTTTGTCGGTAATAATGGAATGGGAAAAACTAATTTGCTAGATGCCATTCATTATATTTCTTTTTGTAAAAGTTTTTTTACTACCATCGATAGTCAGAATATCAAACATGACCTGCCTTTTTTTGTAATTCAGGCGTGGATCAATAAGAATAATGAAAAACATGAGATTTATTGTGGTGTAAAACGCGGACATAAAAAACAATTCAAGCATAATAAAAAAGAATACGAACGTTTATCAGAACACATAGGTTTGTATCCTTTAGTGATGATCTCACCATCTGACATTGAATTAATCTGGGATGGCAGTGAAGTGCGCAGGAAGTTCATGGATAGCATCATTTCCCAATATGATAAAGTTTACCTTGAAAAACTGATAGCCTATAACCATGTGCTTCATCAAAGAAATGCTTTATTAAAACATTTTCATGAAAATCGAACTTTTGATAATATGAGCCTTGAGATCTGGGATGAGCAACTGATCATTCACGGACAGGAAATCATTAAAACAAGATCACATTTTTTAGAAGAATTTATACCCTTATTTGCCAGGAACTATCAGTTCATTAGCGGAAGTGAGGAAGATGTGAGTTTAGAGTATGAATCATCCATCAAAGATCTTTCCTATAAAACTGTTCTATTGTCAGTTCTCTCCAGAGATAGAGTGGTACATCATACCACCATTGGTCCACACAGAGATGATCTTAATTTTAGACTAATGGGTAATAGCTTAAAAAAATTCGCTTCACAGGGCCAACAAAAAAGTTATTTACTGGCTTTAAAACTCGCGCAGTTTGAACTCATTAAACAAAAGAAAGATACTCTGCCATTGTTATTACTGGACGATATTTATGATAAGCTAGATGAGACAAGATTTAAAAAACTAATTGAACTGGTAAGTGGTAATCATTTTGGACAGGTTTTTATTACAGATACTCATCCGGGAAGAATACAGGAACTGTTTGAACAGAATAATTCAGAACATATAATTTATGAAGTTAACAATGGAGTGATCAATAAACATGGCTAAAAATAACAATCTCATAAAATTAGGTGATGCAATTTCCCAAATCTTCAAAGAAGAAAAACTGGATGAGAAATACAGTATCTTTGCTATTAGAAATGGCTGGGAAGGTATTGTGGGGAAAACCGTTGCCAAACATACTACACAAATAAACTATGCACAAGGTATTTTGTTTGTCTCGATAGATTCACCGATTATAAGAAATGAAACAGCTTATGTAAAAGAATCAATTATTGAGAAAGTAAATAAATTTGTAGGGAAGAGATTGATTAAGGAGTTAGTGTTGAAGTAGACAATAGTGACAGAAGGGATTAAAGGGATTTAAAAGATAAAATTTAGTATAGAAAAAATAAAACAACCTCTGTGAACTTTGCGAAAAACTTTGCGTTCTCTGCGGTTAAGAACAACAAATAATGAAAGCATTTAAAGTACCGGAGTTTTATAGAAGTCCGATTATTAGTAAAATAAAACAATTCCGGAAGATCCAGGATCCACGGAAGAGAGATAACTCGCCAACCCTTTTAGATTTTGGGCCGGTGCAGTTTTTAATTGCGCGTCATTTTGGTTTTTGTTATGGTGTGGAAAATGCAATTGAGATTTCTTTTAAAGCATTGGATGAAAATCCGGGAAAACGTATTTTTTTACTGAGCCAAATGATCCATAATCCGGATGTGAATAATGATTTGATTGAGCGCGGCGTTCAGTTTTTACAGGATACGAATGGCAATCAATTAATTTCATTTGACACCTTAACACCTGATGATGTGGTGATTATCCCTGCATTTGGAGCACCGCTGAATATCCTTGAATTACTGGAATCAAAAAACATTAAAACGGAAGCTTATAATACCACTTGTCCGTTTGTAGAGCGTGTATGGAAAAAATCCGAGAGTATAGGCAAAGACCATTATACAATCATTATTCATGGAAAACATAATCATGAAGAAACTAAAGCTACCTTTTCGAGAAGCGATAAACACAACAAAGCAATCATTGTCAAAGACCTTTCAGAATCCAAATTACTGGCGGAATATATCTTAGGGAATAAATCAAAAGAACAATTTGAAAATGATTTTAAAGGTCGTTATTCAGAAGGATTAAATCTGGAAACAGATCTGCAACGCATTGGTGTGATCAATCAAACAACCATGCTGGCAAGTGAAACACAGGAGATCGCAGATTATTTTAAAACCATTATGCTTGAAAAGTACGGAGCTATAAATATCGTTGATCACTTTGCTGATACACGTGATACGTTGTGTTACGCTACTAACGAAAATCAGGATGCAACTTATGGCTTGCTGGAAACCGAAGCGGATCTGGCCATTGTGGTTGGAGGATACAATAGTAGTAACACATCACACCTGGTGGAATTATGTGAGCGAAAATTTCATACCTATTTTATTTCTTCTGAAAAAGAAATTATAGATCAAAACACCATTCAACATTTTGATTATCCTCATAAAAAAAAATTAACAACAAGCGATTTTTTACCAAAGAAAATACCTGTGCGTATTATTTTAACGAGTGGCGCATCTTGTCCTGATTCTATTATAGAAGGTGTTATCAATAAAATAAACAGCTTTTACTCAGATATAAAACCGGTAGAAGAAGCAATAAAACATTTATCTAACTAAACATGAACTTAAATTTAACTAAACCACTTGCTTTTTTTGACCTTGAAACTACTGGCGTTAATGTTGCCAGCGATCGTATTGTTGAAATATCTATCGTTCGTGTAAATGTTGATAATACAACTGATATTCTGACTAAAAAAGTTAATCCTACCATTCCAATTCCTGAATCTTCTTCTAAGTTTCATGGTATATATGATAAGGATATTGCCGATTGCCAAACGTTTAAAGAAATGGCTCCTGAACTTTCCAAATTCTTAACTAATTGTGACCTCGCAGGATTCAATTCCAATAAATTTGACGTGCCCGTTTTAGCGGAAGAATTTTTAAGAGCTGATATTGATTTTGATTTAAGAAATCGAAAATTAATTGATGTGCAGAATATTTTTCATTCCATGGAACCACGAAATTTAACAGCGGCCTATAAATTCTATTGCGACAAACCTTTGATCAATGCGCATTCAGCTGAAGCAGATACCATCGCTACTTTTGAAATCTTTAAAGCACAACTGGCACGTTATGAAAATACAGAACTGGAAGATGATAAAGGTAATAAGTTCAACCCGGTTAAAAATGATATGGCTGTGTTGAGCGCTTTAACCACACGCACAAAAAATGTCGATTTGGCCGGGAGAGTTGTACTTAATGACAACAATATAGAAGTATTTAATTTCGGGAAACACAAAGATAAACCGGTTAGAGAAGTTTTCGAAAAAGAACCTTCTTATTATAACTGGATCATGAACGGGGATTTTCCTTTATACACAAAAAAAATTGTTACTC
>JANPOX010000193.1:0-3316 GCA_031428235.1 Bacteroidia bacterium
TCAAAAGTATCCTATGAAATCATTCTTATTATTTATCGCTATGTCTACATGTATAGCAATCACTGCTCAAACTCATTATTGTGCGGAACATAAAGCAAAACGTTTTAACAAAACGGCCGTTTCTAATCAGGGAACTAATAAAGTGTCTTCAGTTCAGGCAACCAGTGCGGCTCCGCCTGAGAATAGTTATGACTTAAAATTTTATCATTTAAATGTCAATATACAACGCGCTTCCTTATTTATCACCGGTAATGTGAAGAGTCGTGCTAAAGTTGTTACGGCCACTTTAGATTCGTTTGCTTTTGTATTACATCAAAATCACACCATTGATTCTGTATATGTAAATGGTGCTAAACGAAATTTTGTTCGTAGAGATAGCCTGGTATTAGCTACAGCAGGAACGCCTATTCTTCAAAATCAATTATTTGATGCAGTGGTTTATTACAAAGGAACGTGTCCATCTGGTAGCGCTGGGGCTATTGGAAACGGGTATAATATGGATACCTCTCCCTCATGGGGAAATGAGGTGACCTGGAGCTTAAGTGAAAGTTTCGTTGCTTATGAATGGTTTCCGTGTAAACAGGATTTAAGAGATAAAATAGATTCTTCATGGGTGTATGCAACTACTGATTCTGTCAATATGGTGGGTTCAAACGGGTTATTAAAAAATGTTGTAACGATAGGAAATAAAAAGCGCTACGAGTGGAAATCAAGCCACCCGATTGACTATTATTTGATTTCTGTAGCTACTGCAAAGTACAAGCCCTATATTTTGTATGCAAAACCACAGTACCTGGTAAATGACTCTATTTACATACAGAATTTTATTTACGATAATGCCATTAATAACACTGCCTGGGCTAATCAGAAAGCAGCACTCAATAAAATTGTACCAACACTCGAATTACAATCGAAATTGTTTGGCATGTATCCATTTCATAATGAAAAATACGGACATTGTATGGCACCGTTAGGTGGTGGGATGGAACATCAAACAATGACAACGCTTGGCTTCTTTGATTTTGAACTGGATGCTCACGAGCTTGGTCACCAGTGGTGGGGCGATCACGTAACCTGCGCCGCCTGGAAAGATATTTTTATCAATGAAGGTTGGGCCAGTTACGCTGAGTATTTAAGTCATCAATATATGACCGGGACAGGAACAACAGCTACGCAAAAAATGTTAGACGTTCATACAAATGTGATGTCTCAAATAGGGGGCAGTTGTTATTTTACCAATGCTGATACGATGAATTCAGGCAGGATATTCAGTTCAAGATTAACCTACGATAAAGGGAGCGCCGTTATTCATAGTTTACGTTATGTAGTTAATAATGATTCCCTATTTTTTCAGGCAACAAGAGGCTTTCAAAATACATACGGAGGAAGTACAGTAAGCGTTATAGAGTTTAAAAATTATTTCCAAACCTTTACCGGCATTAATTTAACACAGTTTTTTAATCAATGGTATTATGGCCAGGGCTATCCAACCTTTAGTGTGTCATGGAACCAATCCAATAATGTGTTTTATTTAAAGTCTACTCAAACACAATCATTCCCAAGCTCTGTACCATTATTTATTACAGATGTGGACTACCGTATCACAAGAACGGCCAAACCTGATACGATTTTGAGATTGCTTCATAACCAAACCATCGAAAATTACACTATTGCTTTAACCGGCACTATAACCAGCATCGGAGTTGATCCTAACAATTGGATTCTGAATAAAGTGGGTACCAATACAAAGGATATTAATTTAAGCGCGGGTGAATTAGAAACAGAAAGTCCATTAGTATATGTTGGGCCAAATCCTACCTCAGACGTTTTGAATATTTACTTATATAAAAACGATCAGGCATCTATTGAAGTAATTGACATTACAGGTAAACTTGTATTACAACAAAACATCGATTCTCATGCGGAGTTTGATATTTCTAAATATGCGAATGGAATTTATACCATTACAGTAAAAAACAAACAAGGTGAGGTTTTGAAGACAAGTAAAGTAGTGAAGAATTAGTTTTCTTTAATCTAATTTAAAAGTCCCGGTCATCTGATCGGGACTTTTTGTTTGAATTTAATCTGATTCTTTGATACTTTTTGCAGCCAAATCAGAACTAACTTTTTGTCTTGATACAAAAAGTTAACAAAAAAATCAAGGCTTATTAAAATTTAGCTAAAATCTGCGCGGCATCAAACTGATGCTTTGAAGCGCTTCGCGAACAGCCAAAACCATCTGCGCAAATGCCCACGCTTTTGATGCCACTTGATTTATACGCTAAATTTTAATAGGCCGCTTAACCTTCGATCAGAAGTCTTACTGTTCTATTGTGAGATATAGATTTGCTATAAAACTCCGATTGGATGTTTTGATTTAGAGTCATGAGTGTTGTAAACTACGTAGAACATTATTTGGAATAGCGCGGGGACGTGAACGAACGGTGTGAACTACAATTTTTTAGGGAGTCCTTGCGCTGTGCGCCCCTAAAAAGATTGGAGTTGGCGTTTGTTCTTGATTTTTTGTTTCTTTTTCATCAAGGAAAAAGAAAAGGAAGAAATGCTTTTGGTCACGCCATGGCGTGATCGCAAAAGTATCGATTACTTCATTTTTCCACACCAATGTGGAAAAGAAGACAAGTGTTTAATATTCGGTTCTTGTTCAAATAAGCCAAACACCGCACTGCCGCTACCACTCATGCAAGCATAGATTGCACCGCAGTCATACAGATCTAGTTTTGTTTTTTCAACGATGGGGTATAAACTAAAAATTGATTTTTCGAAATCGTTTACAAGTTCATCTTTCCACGTTGAAACGGGCTGCTTGATAATTTTCAATAACGAGCGGGTAGGTTGTTGAGGTTTTACTAAACTATAAGCTTCTTTGGTGTTGCTATGAACATTGGGAAAAATGATGGCAATATAAAATTGACTCAGGTCTAAATTTATTTCGGAAAACACATCACCTTTTTGCATTGCAAGCAACGGTTTATTTTTAATAAAGAAAGCACAGTCACTTCCTAATTGGCGTGCTATGTTCATACGCTCTGTCTCTGTGAATTTCAGATCAAACTGTTCGTTCAATAAATTAATAAAAAACGCCGCATCTGCACTTCCTCCTCCAAGACCGGCTCCCATGGGTAATACTTTATGTAAGTATACTTCTAAGGAAGGAAGTGTTTTTGATTGTTGAATAAGTTGGTAGGCTTTGTATAATAAATTATCGGTAGTGTTTCCTGAAACCGGAAGGCCACTTAAATGCAAATTGAACTTCTCGACTTCGCTCGAAGTGACAAGTTCTTGCTTTTTTGCTTCA
>JANPOX010000194.1:0-3695 GCA_031428235.1 Bacteroidia bacterium
AAAGGAGTGGGTGATTACACGGCTGCAGCTATTTGTTCTTTCGCGTTTGATTTGCCATATGCTGTCGTAGACGGAAATGTTTACAGGGTGTTATCCCGTTTGTTTGATATCAGTACGCCAATTAATTCTACATTAGGAAAAAAAGAATTTCAGCTGTTAGCAGATGAGTTGTTAAATCAAAAACAACCGGCTCTGCATAACAGTGCCATGATGGAATTTGGAGCATTGTGGTGCAAGCCTCAAAATCCGAGGTGTGAAGATTGTCCGGTTCAGGTGCATTGTCTTGCTTTTCAAAATAGCACTGTTGCACAAAGGCCGGTTAAGGATAAAAAAATAAAAATAAAGGAACGGTTTCTTCATTACTTCATTTTTAATTACAAAGGCTCGATCTACATACAAAAACGAACAGCGAAAGATATCTGGCAAAACCTGTATGAATTTTATTTAATTGAAACACCAGAATCAACTTCTTCAGAAATTGTACTAAAGGATAAAACGCTCAAAAATCTGGCTCCTGAGCTTACAGTAAAATCGATTAGTGCTTCAAAAAAACATATTTTGTCCCATCAACATTTATATGCTACTTTTTATGAAGTGAATATAAAAACGCCTTTAAAAAATTCTGCATTGATTAAATTAAAGCGAAAAGAATTGGCTGCGATAGGTTTTCCGCAATTAATTATAAAATACCTAAATCAAAATTCTTAATACTGTACGAAGTTTGAAATCTGCCTCCTGCTTTATTTTTATCGAGTAAATCTGCATCTTAACTGAGTTAAAATAAAAAATTTAACAAGCACTTTCATTATTTTTGCTTTCAGATTTTAAAATAATCAAACTAAAACACGCTCTATGAAAAAAACGTTACTTCTTGTTTCTTCGATTACAATTACAGTGCTTATTATGCTTTCAAATTTGAACGCAACCGATGCAAGTTCTACATTGCCTAACGATGGTAATGCCGGCGCTCCAATGGATAATGCAGGTCAAACCTGTACTTCATGTCATGCAGGTACTGCCACCACTTCAGCAGCAACAATTATTACCTCAAACATTCCTGGGTCTGGTTATATAGGCGGCACTACTTATAACTTTACGGTTACTATGACGGGTGCTGCAGCTTATGGTTTTGAAATGACTCCCCAAACTGCTACATCCAATGTGGGCTTAGGAACCTGGATAGCCGGCACAGGCTCAAGCGTGTCCACTAAATACATCAAGCAATCTATAAAGAAAACCGGAACCGGTGCTGTATGGACATTCCAATGGATTGCCCCAGCAACCGCACCAACAGTTACTTTTTATGGAGCCTTTAATTATGCAAATAATAATAACGCAAATTCCGGTGATATTATTAAAAAGTCTTCAGTAACTTATTTTGCAACCACAACAGGAATTCAGGATAATGTTTTTTCAAAGAATCTAATTTCTGTATTCCCAAATCCAACAACTGAAATACTGCATTTGATGTCTACAGATGTGTTAGAAAAAGGTTTGATTTATTCAATCGATGGTAAACTGGCAAAAACTGTTTCCGAACAAGAGCTGCTATCCAAAACAATTTCTGTTACTGAACTTAATAGTGGATTATATTATTTGCAAGTAACCGCCAATGGTAAGAACTCTGTAGCGAGGTTTTCAAAAAATTAATAAAAATCTTTTTCTAAAATAAAAGTACCATTTCATAAAAAATGGTACTTTTATTGTTAATAATAAAAACGTTTTAAATGAAGCTATCTTACATTACTGCTATAGTCATTATTATGAGCGCATTTGTTGCTTGTACAAAGGATATTGGCCCAAATCCTGATCTTATTCCCAAAACGTCAGAATCCTGTGATACGGTTACCTTTACTAAACATATTAGGCCAATTGTAACTAATTATTGTGCGATAAGCGGATGCCATGTTGCCGGCGCGCAATCTCCGGATTTATCTGATGATAATACTTTAAAAGCACAAGCAGATGGCGGCAGAATTAAGGCCCGCCTTATTGACCAAAATGATATGCCACCTTTTGGAAATCCAGCTCCTACAGGTGCTGAAATAGATTTGATAAAATGTTGGTTAAATGCCGGAGCACCCCTTAATTAAAAAAATTAAAACTATGAAAAAATTAATTTTTACTTGTCTTTTTGCTATTGCTATCAGTATAAATGCAACTGCACAGTTATACAAAGGAAAACCCGATGCTTCCAGCATTTCTTTTTATTCCAAATCACCATTAGAGGATATTGATGCTACAAATAAAAAAGCAGTGATTGTTTTAAAAACTACTACCAATGATATTCAGTTTGGAGTACCAATGATCAGTTTTAAATTTCCAAAACCGTTGATGGAAGAACACTTTAATGAAAATTATGTGGAATCGAACAAATTCCCTACCTGTACTTTTAAAGGGAAGATCAATGAAACTATTGATTATACAAAAGACGGAGAACATAAAGTAACTGCCAAAGGCACAATGAACCTTCATGGTGTTTCAAAAGAAGTTGAAGCTCCCGGAACATTAACCATTAAAGGAAAAGAAATTAGCATTGTTTCTTCGTTTAAAATTAAAGTAGCAGATTATGGAATTAAAGTTCCATCACTTTATGTTCAAAACATTGCAGAGGTAGTTGATGTTAAAGTAAATGCCGTACTTGAACCGTTTGAGAAAAAATAATTTAAGTCTATTAAATTTAAGTGATAAAAACCAATTCTTATGATTAAAAAAATAATTACCCTCCTTGCTGTTTCTTTGACATTTTCTTCTGTTGCTCAGGATGATTTATTGGATTTAGTAAAAGAGGATCCCAAGAACGAGCCCGCTAGATCTGTTTATGCTACATTTAAAACAACAAAAATTGTAAACGCTCAAAATATTGAAACGGTTAAGAAACGTAACCTGGATTTTAGAGTGACTCACCGTTTTGGCAACATCTATAACAGTACAAGTCCTAATGCTTTAAATGAAGCGGCGCATAGTGGATTTGGATTAGATAATTCTTCGGACATCAGAACATCATTTGATTATGGAATCACTGATAAATTAACCGTTGGTATTGGTCGTAGTAAATTCAGAGAAATGAATGACGCAACTATTAAATGGCGCTTTTTAACTCAAAAAGAAAATAACAAAATTCCTGTATCAGTTTGTTTTTATGGTAACCTTGGATATACTTCCATGACTACAGATAATTTATATGCAGGAACCATCCGTCCGGAAACAAATGAAGCACATCGTGTGCAATATGCTAGTCAATTATTGATAGCCCGTAAATTTAATAGCTGGTTTTCATTACAAATTATGCCTACTTATATCCACCGTAATTTTATTAAACAACAACTTAATACCAGTAATGGTAAGGAAGACGAAAATGGCTTGTTTTCTCTCGGAGTAGGCGGTAGATTAAAGTTATCGAAGCGATTTGCATTAGTAGCAGATTATTTTTATAATTTTTCTGAATTTCAAACAAATAACCCTAATGGTTATTATAACCCATTAGGAGTTGGAATTGAAATTGAAACTGGTGGTCACGTATTCCATATTAATTACACTAACGGACCAGCAATTTTAGAAAGCAGCCTATTAACTTCAACTCAGGATAGCTGGACTAAAGGGCAAATCAAACTTGGATTTAATATTTCAAGATGGTTCGCATTATAATTTTAATTTAAATTGAAAACGCAGGAAGTTAGTTTGTTGTCAAAAAG
>JANPOX010000195.1:0-15101 GCA_031428235.1 Bacteroidia bacterium
TCAAGTTGTTCAAATAAAATTTCTTTAAGTTTCTTTTTAGAATTTGAGTTACCTGCGAATTTGCTCAGCTCGTCAAAAATTTCAGTTATTAGACTTGCCCATAAATTTGAATCGGAATAATGCCACGAATTAAAGTGTATGTGAACAACATTTTTACAAATGTCAGGATTTACTATGTTTGATCTTGATTGAATCTTTTCATTCAATTTTTTCATAAAAAAACTTTTTCCCGAACCCCAATTACCAAATAATCCAATAGCAAGCGGTGGACTAACCTTTTTGTATACTAATAGATTAGAAAAGGCTTCAATATCTTTATCATAATCTAATTGATCTTCATGGTCGAATTTCCCATCAGTTACATAATCGCAGTATTGACTTGGGTTATCGATATGAAGTTGCGTTGAAACATCGGTGGGAGAGGTTGGACTAATTTGGCGATATAGAAAATCTGATTCAAGGCTAGTAAGTTTAAATATATATCCATCATTTTTATTAAAAGTAGCCTCAGAATTTTTAAATTCGGCTGCATCAGCAATATCAGAAAATTGAATCAATTTTTCAACTTTTTGCTCTATTTGCCCGGTGAATATTGCTTGAGTATCACTAATTGAGCTTGGTGCTTTTGTAATTTTAAGGAGTGCCTTTAATCCCGTGTCTTTTTGAGTTTCATAGCAGAATACAATATCTCCCTCCTGAATGTAAAAATAGTTTGAGAATATTTTTCTTAATTCACCACTTGTATGCCGTGTCGTAAAATTTATTTTATCACCAACTTTCATTGTATCCATGTCAATGCTCCAGTTTTGCCCTGTTATATTGAACCACCAATTTCTTTGTTCCTTAGTTGCCATGGAATAAAAGGATTTAATTTTATCATAGTGCCCGGGACTAGGTAAATGAAGACCAATCTGGTAACTAATAACATTTTGATTTAAACCTCTAATTAAATGATAGAAGGCTTCTCCTGGTTCAAGACCACCTGCCCCACTACCTAACAAAGGAAAAGCTATGCGGTTCATTCTGTATGTATTAGCTTTATCAGTAACAGTTTCGATAATCTGATAAATAGATTTATGTGAACTCTCTGAATTATTAACACATGTAACAAACATTACAAAACGGACACCAACTTTATTACTTAGTTCTTCTATTACAACAGAACCAAGTGTTGATTTCATTGGTTTATAAGAATAACCCAAATGTATTTTTAAACCATCTTCAAAGCTTGGGTTTATGCTACCACTTGTAGATCTTGGAATTACAAGTGCATCTGCCGATTTGTTTGTGAAAATATCTGTTTTAAGTATTTGAATTTTCGCATCAGTTATTCTCATTAGAAATTTTTAATAATTATTATATTTAAAACTTATTTGATATTATATTTTTGATTCAAAAAACAAATATTAACATGAATTCGCAGAATTTCATCAAATTTAAAGACGACATATGATAGTTTTGCCGAGTTGTGCATTTAGCAACAATTATTTTTTATACTTCACGTTCAAAGAATCATCCTGAATAGGTTTTAATGATTCCTTGCGATTTACCTCAGATGATTTTTGTTCCATTTTTTTGAAATATCCAGGAAATTTGTAACAACTAAGGGAAATTGATAAATACGAGACAATTATTAATGGATAAATAAAATATAAACTATTTCTTCTCCCTTTTAGAGATTCATTTATATGAGTATTAAATTCTTCTTCCGGCAATAATTCTCTTGAACTATTTTTCCAATAAAGCAATTCCTTTTTAGAAACTCTAATATCAATTAAATCAATAACTAATTGAAACACGATAGAAATAACATAATAAATAGCTAAACTGTTAAATACAAAATCTAATAATTGAATTTTATCTAATTGCATATTATCAGAAAATTTTGTAAATATCGTAAAGCCTACCAATAGCAAAGCTGCTAGAGAATCTCTTAATAAATTACTTAACAATGTTCTTATTTTTGTAGAATACAGCTCGGACTGCCCTTTTATATCTTTCAATAAATCTTTTACTTCTTTCAGATACAAGTCTTTTCTTTCAAGAATAATAAAGTTATATCTATATTGTGCTTGAGTAAACGCATTTTGTAAGTTTGTATCCAGCCCAAATACAAATGAGGCACGGTCTTCTATGTCAACGCTGAGTCTTTCTGCAATAAGTTTTTTTCTTGTTGATGTTTTCTCCTTATAAACCCATTCAACAACTTCAGAAAGATTGTGAAGTAACTTAAAAGAAAAACCATCTGAGTTATCAAAAAGACGTAATTCCAATTTTCTATAACCATCAATAGTTATTTTTGTATTATTTAAAAAATCACTGACTAATGACGTAGATAATAATATTATAGCATGTTTTCTTATTGCTTTTGCAATGTTAGATTCAGTGTCACCATTTAGTAACACAAATGAGTTTAAATTTATAGTTATTTCGTTCGATGATAATATCCTAATTGTTTCCGATATTTTGTCAAATGAGGGAAGTGCGAATTCGCGATCTAGGGAAAGAGGAGCATGTAATAAAAGAGGAATAATTTCTGTATTTTTTGAGAAGACTGCTTTTTTTAAATTAAAGACTACAATCCTTTTTTTTTCATATTTATTAAATGGGTTTTCTGTATCAAATGGATTAAATTGGGTTATCCATTCTATAAAAGGACTTTCTTTAAAAAAGAAAAAGCAGCTAAAATTATCATGCGCTACAATAGAAAACCCTAATTTATTTATATTCAGTTCCCATGAATAAGAAGTAGTCAAATAATCTTCTACTTCATCATCTTTTACAATCTCTCCATCAATTTGGATTTTCACATAGTTTTCCCAACTTCCCTTTTTTAGGATAACGAATAGTGAATTTACACTCGTCAAAAAACCACTGAAGCTCTCGCCTTTTATTGTTAATGAAGCCCAAGACTCAGAGTAGCTAGTCTTATTTGCGAATAATGGCGTTAATTGTTCATTGAGGATATTGTAATTCATCTTTTCTTTACGAAATAACGTCTACCTTGCTTGTTTTAATACTTATGTGGTACAAGCCATCATTACTATTTACTTGAGATGGTATTTCAATATTTACTTCCTCAGGCGATCCTTCCCATTCAATTTTTATTCCTTCAGCAGTTTTACGTACATTTTTCTTTATAGCCGCTTTAAGTGAGCCCATATTTGGAGCATAAATTTGCGCACTTAAACCTGCCTCGTCAAAAAAATGCGATAATGTTTTTTTTAATCTTCTTTGTCTTAACATATCTGTATCGGCAACAACTGCTGATATCAAATCTTTAGAATTTACTCTTTTTATTTTAATTAGATAATCGATTGCTCTTTGCTTGTAAACAGAAATCTCAAAATCTGGATTTAAGAAACTTTTATTTTGTTTAGCCCATTGTATTACGGTTGATAATGTTCTTTGCGTTAAAACGGAAGGAGTTTCTCTTTCAATTACTTCCAAATAGTTTGAAAAATAATCAGATAATCCTTTTTTACCTGTTGCATTCCTGTCATAAGCTAATACATCCCATTTAAAATGACTATCCACATCAATAATTGCTACTTTTTGAATAGCCCTTTTATCTTCTACAAACGTATTCTGAATTTCCTTCATAATCGCTTTTTTATCTTTTCTTTCGTAGCCATAAACTTTTCTGTGTTCAAGCTTCATTAGGAAAATTAAATCGATGTTTCCATCAATTCTAATTATTGCAGTTATAAAAACACCATTATTCGTAGTTTTATTGTGATGCCTTTTAAAATCTGCCGTTAGATCTTCAGATTTGG
The DNA here is from genome assembly GCA_031428235.1 of Bacteroidia bacterium. GTDB lineage: Bacteria > Bacteroidota > Bacteroidia > B-17B0 > Aurantibacillaceae > UBA4416. Next base: position 3,777 of record JANPOX010000195.1, read on the forward strand.
TTATGAAATTTTTCGCAACATCATTCAAAATTTCAACACAGTTCTTAGAAACAACGGATTTACTTTTATCAATAAATAAATACTGCGTGCCTTCTGATGCATCTTCAAATCTCTTTTTGAAAAATTTAATTTGCCCATCGTCTAATTCAACTTCATCGAGAAATATTGGTTTCAATTGATCTTCAATAATAATATGGAAGATAAATTTTATAATTTCAATAGATTCCTTTTGCACATAAGTAAAAACACTTTCTTTAGCCATGGTTTGTAATTTCTATATTGTTCTTACCTTGGATGTTATCAATTCTTCCCCCTTATTAGCTAGATTAGGTATAAGGTTTTGACTAAAGCCTGCAATTATAGCTAAAGCATAAAATAAGTATGGATTATTATCAAAATCACTTATTCCACCAATAATATTTGCTTTTAGAAGTACGTACATAATTATTCCACTTAACATGGCAATTATCATTCTAAATACTCCTGCAAAAACCCTCTGCCATTTAATTCTCGTAATTTTGTCTTCATGTTTATCGATACTAATTGCTACTGATAATAGGCCGCCGATACCACCGAATGTCATCATATATAATACAATTTGAGGGTTTTTATTCACGTAGTCCCAACCTTTGTATAATCCTATGTATTCAAATATCCCGGAAATAATGCATGTTAACGATACCGCTATTAAACACGGTAATAAAAAATATAGTTTACTGAATTTATTGTAATCTATTTCTGAAATTACGGTATCAAGTAGTTCTTCAGCAATTGTAATTTTTTCTTCTTTGTTTGATAAATACAACGAGTAGATATCAGCCATAGTATTTTTGTATTCGAACCATTTTGATTTATCTTCTCCCAGGTACGCTTCTACTTTATCTAACTTCAGAGCTATTTTGTACGTATTGTCCTCAAAATTTGGAGCCGTTTTATATGTAATTTGACCGGTTTCTTTCACTTCATATATAACGTAATCACCGGTTTTGAAGTAAACATACAAAACCGATCTTTCATATTCGCCAGTAACAAATTTGTAGCCTGAAGTAATTAGGTTTAACTCATCGTGAGAATCTTTCATTTAATATTGGTATAGGATGATACTTGTCATAATTGTTGATGTCAGAATTCTATTTGATTATTGACTTGCATGGCATATCATGTACCCATGATTTATACAATGGGTCGTTTGAGTTCATATTATTTTTAGTCCGTTTTGTGACGCTCTCGTGAATACATAATTCTCCATTAGTTTCAGGGTCCCAACTTCTTACTTGCCTTCTAAATATTTTCCCAATAAAGCCTTGTCGTTCGTTATGCATTAAACCATCAACTTTACTTAGATCACATTTCGAAAAATATTTATACTCATATGAATCTTCATAAATCAATAGTCCTTTTGATTTTGCTTCTGACAACATCCAATTCAATGATATATTTGATAGGTCGTCTGTTTCGTATCCTCCACCTACATCTGTATGAACTCCGCAAAACCAAACTTGTTTTAGTCTGTCTTTTGGTTGATCTTCAGGTAAACGATTCCAAAGAACCGGGAGAAATGTTTTTCTATCTTCATCAATTGATAAAGCATGTCTTGCAAAAAGAACGCTATCGCTTAATTCAAATGAATGAAATTTGTGGGGAAACAATTTGTCAAGTAGCCCGCTAACTCCCTTTAATGGGAACCCAAGTGCTGCCACTGTATCGAATACACCTACAAATTCAACTTTACACCACATAGTGTGATTCTTTCCGATAAATTCTTCTGCTGCTTTTTTTCGCTTGTCATGGTCATTGATTTTGTAAATCTTGAAGGCGGCTTGAATGAGATCTTCACGTGACTGTGGTAAGATGCCAAATAAATGAATGAATCCAGTTAAACTTCTTACAGTAGCTGCACCACGGCTAAAGCCGAACAAATAGATTTTATCACCGGATTGATAGTTTTCAAATAGAAAGCGGTAGCATTCTAATATATTTTTCGAAAAACCATTCCCGGATAAATTTCCTGTGATTTTTCTCCAATTAGTACCAAGTCCTGGATCATAAAAAACAACTTGGCGCTCTGTTCTGTCTTCTGCCATATTAAATAGCTTATAAATATTGGTGTTATTATTTCTTCCACCAATTTGCCCGGTTCCGTCTGAGAGTATTACTATATTTTTTCCCATTTACATATTCTTTTATAATTTAGTTTTCCCACATTATAACTAAGATTTATATCTTTAATCTAAACTTGATCTACTTCGATAACCATGTTTAAAATTTACTATTCTGTGATGGAATATTATATTGTGATTTCCTTATGAGATGTATTTAATAAGCCAGATGAATTTTCCGCTTGTATTCTAAACCTATGATAAATAGTATTTCCATCTGTGTCTTGCTTTTCTAAATCAGCAACTTGTAACTCAGTATCAATTAAATCAACCAGTATTGTCATGTCATTAGATTTGATTTGATAAATTTTTACCCAAGTTCCATTATTAGACATTTTGTATAAGTAATAGGTGCCGTTATAACAGGTTGGTTGCCACGAAAACTGAACATTATAAATAGCATCAACTTGAACATCCCCATTAATTATAATAATAGGAGCTTCAGGATTATAAGTGTCCACTAGGCTTGTGATTGCGAGATCAGATGGTTTTGAAGGTGACTCAGTTACTTTAGTCGGAATAGCATTTGTCCCAACTTGTGGGGCCAATACGACATCTTCAACATCTTCTATTTCTCGAATAGCAACTAGCCGGTAATGCAACTTCTCACCATATGCTGGAAACTGTAAATCGCTAAAATCATCTATTAATGTGTCACCGAGATTATATGATTTGGCTTTTACCATAGTACGAATTGACTTTGCATCTAATTCATCATAAGCCCTGTAAATTTCGATTTTAGATATTTTATCGTTTGGTAAATATTCGTTGATGTCGAAAAGAACAGAAGTAGGTGTATTAGTAATTGAGTTTTGAAGAACTGTTGTTACTTTACGTACTTGTGGCTTTTCGGCAGGCATTGCATTTACCAATAATACTGGACCAACAGGTAAACTTGCATCGCTGAATTTGAATTTATCAGACATTTCTACACCTAAGTAGAAGTACAAGCTTTTTGATGCTCCATCTAAAGTATAATCAGTAAATCGTAAAACAATATTACCATTATCAGACAAAGTTGGTAATGTTCTGATCATTGGGAATAAATCATTTGCAATTGGGTCGATTAGATTACCATTTGTATCACGAGGTTTTACCTTTTCGGGAGAAGTTTGCGTGCCTGTTTTAATATATCTGAACATTGGCGCTTGCTCTGACATTGGTAAGAAAACCGACATGATTGCTTGCTTTAAAATAGCTTTTGCAGTTAATGATTTGCCATAAACATTGTATGAGGTTGATAAATCGAATAATGGCTGACCTGTCCCTGCTACACATTGAAAAGGACGGAATACCGCAGAAGGAATATTAGTTGCTTCATAAGGGAAGATATAACCGCCTCGGTTAAATTCTATTACTTCATTTGGAGTTGGATTTGCAGGTAATATAGCCATGTTACCATCATTATCAGGTAATGGCCAGGTGAAAATGCCAGCTGTGGTAGTATAGGTTTGGAAATTAACGCCGTTATTTGCACCATCAAACAATACTTGCCAAAGTAATGGATCATATTTTGCTTTAGGGTCTGTAAGGAGATTTAGTTGTGCCCAAATTGTAGCTTGGGTCGATTTACGATAAAGTACATCTAAAATTCGGTCTTCGCTACTTCTGTAAAATACTGCACTGTAAGGAATACGACCACCTGCGGTGTCCATTAATTCAGTATCGAAAGTGTAAGTTGACTTACCATAAAAATCGGGACGTGTAGCATATAATGGACCTTGTGGTTGCCCAGGTTTAACTGGTATAGTGATTTTTTGTGCTAATAAAACAACAGGTGTTGAGATATATGAATCCAAATCGTTTTTAATATCATAAGAACGGATTGCCATGTAAGTATGTCGATTACCTTCGTTTGGAAGTGAAGGTAAAATTTCGGGACTATCGAAATTGATACCTGATGCAGGGATTGTACTACCTGTTACTGGATTTAAGCCCGCATCAGTTTCTAAATACAACTTATAGGAAGGATGATAGTTTGCATTATTTATATTATTGTGCTGTACATTAAGTGTAAATGTATCGCCTACGCCTGAATCGGGAATAAAGCCGGGGTCTTGAATAATAATTGATAAAGGAGAAACGGGTACACCACCAACTGTTTCGATTAATGTTACTGGATATGGTTGAGTGTTTCCACCAACATCTTGTAAACGAACTATACCTTTGTACCAAGATACTTCTTTATCTACATGAGGAAGTAAAGTGTAGTTGGCAAATTTTACGCGAATAAATCCATTTGCTTTCGGTGTAGGTTCGTTAGTTAAAAGTGGAACTAAATTTACTGTGTCGTTAATACCGCCTACAACATAACGTGTTAAACTACCATCTGTTTCGGGTTTGTACTCTAAATGAGCTAAGTCGATTTCGGCAGTTACATCATTTGCAATGATAAAACTATTTGTAATTGGATTGATGCTTTGAATAGAACGATTGACAATAAATTCTAAAACACCATATTGACCTGTTGCAGCTGATGTGTCGGAAATAGGTTGAGAAACATTGATAATAGTATGCCCTGCAACGAATGAAGATGATGTTGCTGTGTAAATAGAATCGTTGGATTTTGAGCCAAAGATTCGGATATTTTTACCTGCAACTAAATCAGTTGTAAAATTACCAAGGATGTGAAATTGACCAGTATTTACAACAACTAATCTTCTTTTTATTGCGTATTCTAATGTGATGCCTGTTGTAGTATTTAGATTGATAGGTTTTTCAACGGTAATTTCTGTATTAGTTCCCGATAAACCAACTTGTTTAATATCATGATAAACGATGCGAGTTATAGAGTGACGAATTCCAATTTTACTGTTTGTGTAAAATTTTTCGAGATAAATTCTTCTACGGTGTTTTAAATCCCAATTAGAAAGGGCAGACATATTTTCGATTGTGAAAAATAAATCGTTTACACTAGGCGCTACAAATGTTTCAACAGAAATGAATTGATTTTGATTACTTGCATTGGGAGCTGAAGCTTGAACTTGTTTTATTTTTTGGATAATAAAAGATGGGTTTGCTCCATTAGAAATTACAGATTCGATTACATAATTATTTTGCCCAGCACTAAAAAGTGAACCAACAAATTTTTGAGCATCGGCAGATGCAATAACAGGGGAAATAATAGTTGCAGGGGATGTGCTTGTTACTGTATATGAACTTGTTGATATTTGTGCTTTGTTACCTGCAAGAGAAGTAATAGAAGTTATTTGCCCTTTTACTACTAATGGTTCGTTACGACGATAAAATAATTCTGCATAATCAGCGTACTGATGCGCATGATGATGAACATGATTCCAATCGAAAGAAGTACGAACTAATGTTTTATCTGCATTAGTTAAATCAAGTAAACGTTGTTGTTCGGATGGCGTAGTTAATATTAATGTTTTATCAGGAATATTTAATACTGTTGGATCTTCATCCTGAATTAACTGCACTGCTAAATTAAATGGTGGTAAAAGGTGTGCTATTTTTGGGAATGTAGTATCTGCTTGTTGAGTGTTGCTTACAGGCGAAACACGAGAGAACCAGTTGATACTATAAGAACCATATATGTGAGAACCTTCTTCGGTTTCTTGGTGTAAATAAATTGTTGGTTTACCTCTTTCAATGATAGGCATTGTTTCGGGTAATCCAGAGTTGTCGAAATATTCATTATCGTTACTTAATTCAGGTTTACGATAGTTGGTTTCTGAAATTTCTTTATACTCAACGCCATAACCGATAGGTTGTGTTTCATCACATAAACAAAATTCTGTTGAATCCCAATAAAACGGACCAAATGGTTTTTCGAAATTATATGGTGCGCGATTTATGTTTATAAAACGCACATTACCAAAAGGCGCATAGCCATCAGCATCTGTTAGATTTGTTGGCTGTCCTGTACCATTATCAACTGTAATGCCATAAGTTAGTGGTGTTAGAGAAGGTTTTGCTGGTAATCTATAATCTTTTAAACTTGTTGGCAAGGTCATGTAAACATGCGTGCGTTCTATATTTGTGTTTAAAGGAGTTTCTAGTTCAACAAATGTTTTATACTCTAAACAATAAATATAAAAAGTTTTGTCGCCTTCATTTCTTGCTTTGTCGATGTGTCCTAAACCTAAGATCCTAGCTACATGGTAATCTAAGGAAACTAATTTTAGCATGTCTAAGAAACTAAGTGTTTGCACTTGTAGGTCGGCAGGATCGACTGAAGGCAAGTTAACAATTGCTTGAGGGTCGTTTACACTTTTTTCTAAATAGGTATGTACTGCATTTTGTAATCCATACACATCATTATTAACCGTATTGATAGGGTGGAAGGAATAACCTGGTCTTCTCCATCGGTTGTAATAATTTTTGTAGTTTACGCAAAACTCGCCAGTTGCCGGAATGGAATCATTAAATTTTGGCCAATGTTTGGAAATGGTATTGCCATCTACATCAGGCTGCATGAAACGCGTTTGCATTAATGCATCATCTGTAGTTAAAGCAAAATCACCTACAAGACCCCAACCGCCTGAGGTACCTTGGGCATTAACTCCAGTAATGTAATCGATGTATGTAATAATGTCCAATTCTTTTAATTCGGTATTTACATAATCGAAACGAATGTATTTAATGTTTTCACAAACAATTCTTGCCGAATTATTTGTGTTGGTAGGTGTAAATTTTTTACGACAATTTACTTGCTTAGTACTTGGTTCAATTGTATCAGGAATGCAAACAGATTCGGTTCTTAAATAACCCACAGGGTTTTTTCCATTTGCTCTATTAATTTTTAGAGTAAACTCAAAATAGAATGATAGTTTAGTTTGAGGCTCTACTTCAACAATACCTGTGTACTGTGCTAAAAATGTTATCGGATTTAAAGTCGTTTGTGTCGCTCTGATTGAGTCGTATTGTACAATATCCATAAAGCGAACAACGACATCAGTGGTTATACCTGTAAGGCCATTTACTGGCAAATTGTATTGCCATTCTCTAGTTGTTGGAGTTTTAACTTCCTTCTGTACCCTTTGGAAATCGATTTTAATAAAGAATTTCTTTTCGGTAAACTCAGATCGGTAAATTTTCACATAATCCTTTTCTCTATCAAAACCATTTTTTGATACGTATGGTTTTTGCGAAGTATAATCACCTTTTGCAATATGACCATCTCCCAATGTTCTTAAAAAATCCCATCTTAATTGGCGACCGGGAACTGTTTTATCTGTACCATCGGAACCAACAGCTTGTAAGTATGTGTATCCTGATTGGATTAAAGGATTTATTTTAATATCTACTTTTGACATAATGTGCTGTATTAATTAAATTGAATAATCTGATAAATTGATTTGAACATCTGCCGTTGATACATCTGCATACGCATTGCCATTGTACAATTTGTATTTGAATGTAAATTTAAGCTTAGAGTTTGATGCTATATCAAAATTGAAACTACGGTTTGTAATAAAAATTCGTGACCTGTCTTTAGAATGAATTACATAGAATTCATTTGGATTACCCCAGAATTCACCAAGTGGAATACGAGCCGTTTCAAGTATTATATCAGGAAGATTAGGATCGATACCTACATGTAGTTTTCGAACTTCTAATGTTTCAGTTAATTCAGTACTTGATATATTGGGATTTGCCTTTGGTAATTTTGGGTCGTTGAAAGGTTCGGGATTACGGATTAAAATACCTAGTATTTTATTAGTTATTGGATGACGTACTACATTGAACTCTGTTGTTTCGGGAGCTTGTAATTTGTTGTAATCGATGTGGAAAACACCATTTATTAAGCGGTCGAATTGCTCGGCATATTGCTGAACAATTTTTGGATCCATGGTAGCAATATTATTTGTAATTACCATGTGGGCTAAACCTAAATCAATAGTAGGAATTGGAGGTTGACCAGGAGTAGAGTTTGCAACATCAACTGTAACTGCCATTAATTTATAAATAGCGGCTTTTAGTATTACACCTAAATTACCTTGTTTGAGAATGTAACTATTTACTTGCTCGATAAAGTTGGCATAACGAGATGTTTGGAAACCATAGTTATGTGCCACTTCTTTAAATGGAGTTGCACTGAAATTGCCGCCAATTTTTGGATTATAGTTTGCTACAAACTGTGCAGTGTATAATTTTAACGGACGTAAATTTAATGTGCGCTTTGTTGCAATATCAATTGGCACTAAAGGAGGCGGTGTTGGAACACAAGGCGACTGATTAGGTTGATTTGCTATGTAGTTTAACATGTTGTTTAAAATAGACACATCGTTATTTAAACTATTGATGTTAGATGGCAGCAAGGTTGGGTTGTTAGGGTCGTAATTGTGATTGACATTATTTGCAGAGAATTGTGAAGGCAAATTAATAATATTATCCGCAGGGTTGCCTGTGTAATTCATTGTAACATCAGGAATTCCTGCATCTAATGGGTCTTTTATAACTACTTCGATGCTTGATTTTGCAATGTAATTGATTTGAGCAGGTGTTGGATTTGCAGGTGTATTTGTATAATCTACCCAATCGTTATAAAACTCATATACATAGTTGTATAAGTAGAATAATTTCAATTCAACATCGCGATAGAATAATGGTTTTGCATTAATAATATCACCATCTGCATTAGGGTATGATTTTGTATAATCAATATAATGTTTTAATGATTTTAATTTGAACTCTTCTTCGTGAGCGATTTGCTCTAACGCATCATAATCTGCTCTTAATTTTTGTAGAGTGTTTGTTTTAGGGAAATTGTGGAAGTGACCAATAGGGCCAGCTGTACGGAAACCGTAAACTAAATCGGTTGGGTACACTCCTAATTGAGAACCTGAATCGGAATACACTTTATCAATTGTTTTTAAACGAATAGCAAAGGCTGTGTTAGGACGCCAAATTGGTTGCAATGTTTTGTTAATTGTATCGAACATTGCATTGTTGTTTGCTTGTTGTTGTGTTGCTGTAGGAATAGTTTGATTAACTAAATAATCAGTTGCTGCGCAGAAACACACTTCGTATAAGAATGTACTACACTCATCATAACAATAAGAAATAGGCAAACAAGATTTTCCAATAATTTCAAATTGCTGTTCTTTACCATCAATTAAAACCAAAACTGTCATTAAGAACGTATAGTTTTGACCAGAGGTAGCACCAGCTGTATAAGGTTTTATATTGATTATTGATGTAATGTTTGTAAAACTAAATGCTGGATGTGGTTTTAATACTTCGAAAGAATAGTTGCAGCTATAACCTAAATTATCTGCTATTGTAAATAATAATGTGTTTGCTGACGAATAACCAGGTGTTAAGGTTATAATTGTTTCTTTCCAATTTTGATTTGGATACAATGATGTTCCCATATAAACACCTGCAAAAGTTTGAACATTAGCTGGGTTTAATTGGTAACTGCTTGTGTTAAATGGTTTGCTTTTAATTAGAGCTGTTAAGAAATTAGTTAACTCTTTAATTGTTACATTTTGTAACTCGTCTGGTTTTAAACAAGTTATTTTACGTACTTGATCGGGTTTTTCGTAACATGATTTTGTTTCGATTACTACATAGTCCACATTTTCTTTTTCTGCATCGAAACGAATTTCTTTTCCTAACTCTTCTGGTTTTACAGGTACTGTTTTAATTAGCTTGTATTCGTATTTAGGTAAAGGATTTTTAACTTCTTTACGTGGAATTATGCGACGGCTATAATAACTTATTGTTAAAGCAGGAGAACCTGATTTCATTAATAGGTTAACACAGTGCATTGGTTCGTTAAAGAAAATTTCGATTTTATCGCCCGGTTCGATATTTAAGCCATAAGGAATATTATTGTAAGGCACATTTAATACAATACCTTGATGTGTTGTGATTTGAAATAATACATCTTTGTAGAAGTGAATTGTATTAGGGGCGTACACATGATTTAATGTATCTCTATCAAAATAAACACATGTTTTTGGTTTAGGTTCGCCCGGACAGAAGATTGTATTTCCATTGATTCCTAAATCTTCTACAATAATATTATCGCCCATTGTTGCTGCATAAGACAATGGTGTGGTAGCTAAAATTCTTAATTTGTTATTGTAACCAGGACGTTGTTGTTGCCAATAACCCCATTTCATATTTTGAAGAGCTGCGGGACTTACTAATGAACCTAAAACGCCCGTTGTAGGAAACATTGGAACTAAAGCATTATAGAAATCGTAATCTTTCCAAGTGTTACTTACTTCATCAAAGAATTTTATTTCTACTGTATCTAAGTAATACTCATGACGGACTCTATCAGAAGCACCACGTTGAGGAGGAACAAATTCAACAAACTCAGCAGGAGAAGAAATGCCTCCAATTTTACTAACATTAGTGCCTGTAGTTACATTCATTCCTTTTTTGAATTCGATATCAATAAAGCTATCTAAAGGCAAGGTGTATTTATCTGTTGTTACATCACCAATAAATGGTTCTCCGTTTACAACAGTTGTAGGTGTTGGGATTGAACCAGTAAATTCTACTACGTTTAAATTAAATGCTTCGCCTGAAACAATGTGTTTTGCTTTGGCTGATTTTTTTGCATCATCTAAATTTAGAGTGCTACTACCGTAGGGTACATCACCTAATACCGGGTTACGAGAACCATCTAAAGATGTATCACCAGTCCAAGTGAATTGGAAATGAGCGCATTTTGTTTTCTTTAATACTTTTACGCAAATTTCGAATTCGCCTGTAATGATTTTTGGATGTGGTGCTTCGGCAGCTAATGTAGCGCCTCCCCACACAGAGAAACCAATACCACAGAATTTAAATGATACAGTGCCGCCTAATTGGATTGCCCCACCAATTTGTTTAGGGCGGAAACTTAAGCGACCAGCGGTATCCATAAATGCACTTAGCTCGGCAGATGCACCTAAGAAGCTTTTCTTAAGTACAATATTTACGCCTGCACCTGCACGAATGCCTGCAGAGGATAACATGAAGTAAGAATACATGTTAAACAAGTCGAATACACGAGCTTGAATTCTTCTGCTATCAGGCGTATCGCGACCTACATTAACGTACCATGAAGATGAACTACCAAAGAAGAAGCCCATTTCGATGACACCATCAATGGTTAAAATTTTTCCAATATTACCTTCGTCAGGGATTTTATAATTTACACCAAATGCGGCTTCGACTGAATTTTTAGTGATTGCAATTAATG
>JANPOX010000196.1:0-5245 GCA_031428235.1 Bacteroidia bacterium
GTAAGTTTAAATTGAAATTTGTAAAGATTGCCAATATAGATTTGCCTGTGTAAGTAATAGTGATGTAAAAATAAAGGAGAAAAAATATTTTAAAACCGAAATGTGTAACTTTAATCCTATTAATAATAAATGGAGTTGAAACTAAATTTATTTAAAAACATACTTTATGAATTAATGTCTATGGATTTTCCAGTTAGAAACTACAGCAATGAACTTTAGTTTTAGTAATAAAGAGAGTTTTCCATTTTACAAACAAATTGATCAATTTGATTGTGGACCAGCATGCCTTAAAATGGTTTCAAAATATTTTGGTCGTAACTTTAGTTCTGAACATTTAAGAACGGTTTGTAATATTACTCCAGACGGTATAACAGTAAAATCTTTGGCAGGAGGATCTGAAGTATTAGGATTTCAAGCATTACCCGCATCTATTCGGTATGAAGTTTTGGCTGAACAAGCGCCGTTGCCGTGCATCGCTTATTGGCGAGATAGGCATTTTTTAGTGGTATATAAAATTGCTCGTGGTAATATTTATGTTGCTGATCCATCTCATGGATTAATTAAATATAATAAGCAAGAGTTCATAGAGGCTTGGCAAAATAGTAAAAAAGCAAATGATGATTCTGAAGGTATTGTTATTTTATTAGAACCGACAAATCGCTTTTTTGAACAAGAGGACACCGATTTCGCTAAAGGACTTAACGGTATTTTGCCTTACTTAAAAAATTATCATAAATATATTATTCAAATTTTTATTGGATTATTTGTGGGGAGTTTTATTCAATTAATGTTACCATTTGTAACTCAAAAACTTGTTGATAAAGGTATTAATTTAGGTAATTTGAATTTCGTGTATGTCCTTTTGGCAGCACAATTAATGTTATTCTTTAGTATGGCATTCCTTTCGATAATTAGAAGTTGGTTATTGCTGTATGTAGGGGCAAGAGTTAACATGCTTATTGCAACAGACTATTTAGTTAAATTATTAAATAAAACAGTTTCTTTTTTTGATTCTAAAACGCCTGGCGATATCATACAGCGGATAAGTGAATCATCTAGATTAGAAAGCTTCCTTGTTTCTGTGCCTGAAGCAGCATTTTCATATATTAATGCTTTAATATTCCTTTTTGTATTAGGTTACTATAGTCTGAATATTTTTTTTATATTTATTATTGGGATTGCACTTTATACGTTTTGGGTTTGGATGTTTATGAAAAAAAGGGCGGTGCTTGATTTTAAAAGGTTTGATGCTTCATCAGGATTAAACTCTAAGCTAATTCAAATAGTCACCGGCATCCAAGAGGTTAAAGTTAACGGTTCTGAAAAAAAACACATAAGGGCGTGGGAAAAAGTCAGGGTTCAATACTATAAAACATCAGTTTCCACTCTTAAATTATCTCAACTGCAAAGCATTGGAGGTAATATAATTAATGAAGTAAAAAACATCTTAATTACGTTTTCAGCTGCACTATTAGTTATGGACGGTAAGATTACACTTGGGGGTATGCTTGCAATTCAATTTATCGTCGGCCAAGTTAATGGGCCATTATTAAGTTTAGTTGGGTTTTTTAGAACAATTCAAGATGCGAAATTAACGATGCAAAGATTTAATGATATTGATTATGAAACCTCAGAGCAAAAACTATTAAATGATAATACCTTGCTTAAATTACCAAGAGAGACCTTCGACATACAAATCAAAGACCTCAGTTTTTCCTATGTTGGCGATATAGAGCAATTAGTACTTAAGAATATTAATCTCCAAATTCCCAAGGGAAAGGTTACTGCTATAGTTGGCGATAGTGGTAGTGGCAAAACAACATTACTTAAATTACTCCTTAAACTATATTTACCTACTAGTGGTGAGATAATGATTGGCGACTCTAATTTAAAACATATTTCCTCAAACTCTTGGCGTGCTTTATGTGGTACTGTAATGCAAGATGGGTACATATTTTCAGATACAATAACTCAAAATATAACAGAATCAGCTAGTGAAGAATCAGTGGATATTGACAAACTATTAAAGGCAGCAAAACTTGCAAACATTGAGGAATTAATCAATTCTTTGCCCTCTGGATTTAATTCTACTATTGGAGCTGCAGGTTCGAGTGGCAGGACTTTAAGTGGTGGGCAACGACAAAGGGTATTAATTGCAAGATCTGTATATAAAAATCCGAAATTTTTATTTTTTGACGAAGCAACTAGTGCCCTAGATGCCAATAATGAAAAGAGGATTGTTGATAGTCTTAAAGAATTTTATATAGGTAAGACTGTTATAATTATCGCCCATAGATTAAGTACTGTTAAAAACGCAGATCAGATAATTGTGTTAGAAAAAGGAGAAATCAAAGAAATAGGGAAACATGATGAATTAGTTGCGCGAAAAGGAGCCTATTTTACACTTGTAAAAAATCAATTAGAACTTGCAAATTAATAAAGATAAAATAGAACAAATTTCAACTAGAAGTGATTTTTTTCAGGATATCCTGGATAAAATTCCATCTCGTATCATTACGTGGGGTAGCTCTGGCATATTAATTATATTTTTCTTAATTTTTATTGGTCTTCGGTTAATAAAATATCCTGATGTTATTGCCTCTCAAGCACTTGTTACCACTGAAAAGCCTCCTGTGGAGATATTTAGTAGAACAAGTGGCAGAATAATTCATATACTTAAAAAAGATCAAGAAAAGGTGAAAAGTGGTGAATGGATATTTATTCTTAATAATAGTGCCAATTATATCGATGTGCTTAAAGCTAAGAAATTACTGAATGCTATTAATCCTGGAGACTTTTGGAATTCAATTAATAAAATTAAATTCGACGAGTTTTTGATGCTTGGGGATATTCAAAGTACTTATAATGCATTTCACCAAAGTTTAAATGAACTCAATTCTTTTATTGAACTAAATTCTCAAAATAAACAATTAGATATTAATTTGAGTAGAAGAGATAATTTAATATTATTAGAGCAAGAACTTACAAAACAAATAATTCTTAGAGAAAAAGAGTGTGATATAGTGAAATCTGATTTTGAAAGAATACAACTTCTATATAAGCAAGAGTCTGTTGCCAAAATTGATGTAGAACAGAAAGAAGTTGCGTTTTTAAACACTAAGAATAAGATAGAGGATGCAAAAATAAGTTTATTGAATATAAAACAACAGCAAGACATGTTGCGAAAGGAAAACGTTTCGCTTGAAATTGAAAAGAATGACACTTACTTGAAATTAAAAAATGCTGTTTTATTGTATTATAATAATATTATTTTTGAATTATCTGAATGGCAAAATAAATATGTACTTAGTTCACCGATTGATGGAAACTTAAATCTTTATGATATAAGGAGTGAAGGGCAGTTTTTGGCGAATGAGAAAAAAGTCTTTACTATTATACCTTCATATAGTCAAAATTACTTTGCAATTGTGCAATTACCAATTTCAAATTCAGGGAAAGTTCATTTAGGTCAAAGTTGCATAATTAAATTGCATAATTATTCATTTACTGAATTTGGAATGTTAAAAGGGACAGTACAATCAATTTCCTCAGCGCCTAAGGAAGGTTTTTACAGTGTGAAAGTTAGCTTACCCAACCAGCTTATAAGCACTCTTCATAAACAATTGATTACAAAAAGTGATTTATCTGGTGAAGCAGAAATTATAATTGAAAATATGACTTTATTTGATAGAATTTTTAATTCATTAATCAGTAAAAATTATTAATATGGATTTTGATATGGATTTTGACACGGCCTTCATTAAAGTAACTGATTCAATTAAACAATTGCTTTATCATAAACACGAGAATATATTTGAAAGGCTTGATTTTGAACAAGACTCCATATATGAAGAACCCTTACTTTATACGTATGTTAGTCAAGAAGATGATAAATGGTTAGATTGCATTATTTATGGTTATGAAAAGAAAAAAAAGAAAAAAATAGACGTTTTTTCCAACTCAAATGGAGTAATTTATCTTCCCAATATTGGCTACTTTAAAACTAATTATCCTAATAGCACAATTCGTCTGGAAACACTCCAAGTTAATACAATTAACCTAAAGATTGACGGCAGAGAAATAGAATATGATTATGAACCTATCCTACTTCTATCTGGGGGTATCGAATTAATTACACACCAACATCCTTTACTTGAAACTGTTTTTAATTCTCTAGAAATAAAGGAAAATCAAATTTTTGTAGAAAATGTATTTAAACCTCATATAGAAAATTTTAATAAAGCTTTTGAGATAATTAAAGAATGTAATTTCACTCATTTTCAATTATTGCAGAAAAATCTTAAAAAAGTTTTATTATATCAAGCAAAACAACCACATTCTTTTGCAGTAATGACTGCCCATAATATGGTTTTTTTAAATGTTAGTAATTGTGATAACGAAATGTTTTTTGTAGATCATATATGTCATGAAGGTGCTCATCTCATTTTGAACACAATGACTTATGAATCCAAATATGACCTATTTAAAGTCCCCTACAATTTAAGCTTTTCTGACGTTACTGGTCGTCCGTGGGAGCACAGCACTCTCTATTTACGTTTTCATGGATTATTTACTTTATCAGAAATAACAAAATGTTTAGAGGCATGTCTGTATAATGAACGGCTTTCCGCAAAGAACATACATGAAGCTAAAGGTAGGTTTGTTTTTAATTTTAATAGATTTAAAATAGCTGTAGATACTTTTGATGAATTAGATATTTTTAGAGAAGAGGGTCTAAAGTGGTATACTAAATTTAAAGAGCACTATTATCGTTTATTAAAAACATATGAGGTGCTGAAGGTAAACTACGATATAGAAAGGCAGCCGTACGACTTTCAATCCAAAATATTCGAACGAGATAATCCTTTTTAATAAGTTATTTATTTCAATTTTATATACATAAAAACCAATTTATTTAATTTTAAAACCCCTGATATGTTTTATATTTGTCGAAACTGTACAACCCCATTAAATTTAGTCAGTAGTCCTAAAGAATCATATCTTTGTAAAGTTTGTGATCAGTCTTATCCAATTGTTAATAGCATTCCTATCTTACTTAAAAATCCAAACTCATTTTTGGCTAAAACAATTATAAATAATGAGAACCTTATTCGTCAACAAAATAATATCATTAGTCAATTAGGGAAAAATGCCGATTCTGACTCTTCCCGTTCTGAAATATTAAAAAAAATAAAAAATGGCTTAAGTGGAAACTTAGAGCTGATCAAGATTCAGCAAAATATTC
>JANPOX010000197.1:0-5228 GCA_031428235.1 Bacteroidia bacterium
CCTCTTCAAGTTTTAGTATGTGTTCGGGAAATACCGGCACACTTACAGCTGGCGGAGCAAGTACTTACACCTGGAGCCCATCCCTTAATCTGAGTAGCGCTACAGGAAGTATGGTTACATCTTCTACCAATACAACTGAGATATACACTGTTACAGGAACCGATGTAAATACCTGTGTTAATACTGCTGTCACTACCATTACTGTTGTTTCCACTCCAACTTTAAGTGTGAATTCGTCTTCAGCAGTTATTTGTCCGACTGCTTCTGCTACACTAACAGCAAGCGGCGCAACAAATTACACATGGACTCCCGTCACCACATTAAGTTCAGGCACGGGGTCTAATGTAGTTGCATCTCCGGTAAATACAGAAACATATACAGTTACCGGTGCAAATAGTAATTGTACCGATATGACACAAATTGTTGTTACAGTCACTGTAAATCCAACAATTACTTCTACATCTCATACAATTTGCTCTACGAAATCAGCAACGATGACTGCGACCGGTGGCACAAGTTATACGTGGAGTCCGGGAAATAACTTAAATACAGCAACTGCACCAACTGTTATTTCCACACCACCAACAACCAAGACCTATACTGTAACCGGCGCTTCTGCATTAGGCTGTATTAACACATCAACGTCTTCGGTAACAGTTATTCCTACACCAACGCTTGCAGTAGCAGCCAGTTCATTAATAATTTGCGAAGGCAAAACAACTACTCTAAATGTGAGTGGTGCATCGTCATATACGTGGTCACCGGCTACTGTTAGTAATGTCAATTCAAATACAACTATTGCAACACCTTCTGCCACGACTATTTACTCGGTTACAGGTTCAAACGGTGCAATAGCTTTTGGCTGTACGGATACAAAAACACTTCAGATAGTGGTAACACCTCTTCCCATCATTATTACGGGACCTGGTGCTACTATTTGTGAAGGTCAATCTACTTATATATACGCTACCGGTGGTACTACTTATACATGGAGCCCAACAACAGGAGTTAGCAATATTCATGACTCAACAACCATTGTGAAACCTGTTGGTGCCAGCATCTTTGTATACACGGTTACCGGAACAAAAAATAATTGCTCCAATACAGCTACCGTACAAATAACCCTAAATGCTTTGCCAGTTTTAGATGCAGGTATCGACAGCACTATTAATATTGATAACATAATTACACTAACCGGAACCGGGGACACACCTGTAGGATTTATTAATGCCTCAACCGGGGTTAAATTAGATTGTAATTATTGTCCGACTGTTACTGTAAATCCGCAGGAAAGTACTTGCTATACACTGGAAGGCATTTCAAGTGCCGGTTGTAGAAATACGGATGTAGTTTGTATAACCGTTACTAAAGAGTGGGATGTGTTTATTCCAAATGCATTTACTCCAAATGGTGATTTAAATAATGAAGTCTTTATTCCGATGGGATTTGGTATCGCTGAAATTAAACTTTCCATTTTTAACCGTTGGGGTGAGGAAATTTTCAAAAGCAATGGTGAAATCGTTGGCTGGGACGGAAACAATAAGGGACAACCTTGTGAACAAGGAATTTATATTTATCAGGCTGAAGTGAGAGCGATGTCGGGACAAACACTTATAAAAACCGGTCACGTTATGTTACTCTCTAAAGTTAAATAATTTTTTAACTCAACTGTTCAGCCAGCATTTCCATTTCCTGCTTGGCATCTTTATGATTGTAAATGATATTATTTACTGCATTCGTAATTGGCATGTTTACATCATATTTTTTATTGATCTCCACTACACATTTAACAGCGTAATAACCTTCAGCAATCATGTTCATTTCAAGTTGTGCCTGTTTAACGCTATAACCTTTTCCCAGCATCGTTCCAAACATTCGGTTACGACTGAATTGGGAATAAGCAGTCACCAATAAATCACCTAAATATGCAGAAGCTTTTGTGTCTCTGTCAATCGGGTGCACAGCGGCTACAAAACGATCGATCTCCTGAATGGCATTGCTTACTAATACGGATAAAAAATTATCTCCATAACCTAAGCCATGGCAAATTCCACCCGCTACTGCGATCACATTTTTTAAAACGGCTGATAATTCTGTACCATAAATATCATCGCTGCTGGAACATTTTATATAACGGCAACGCATGTATTCACAAAGTTCATCAGCTTTTGCAATATCACGGGAAGCAATAGTCAGGTATGATAATTTTTCCAGGGCCACTTCTTCTGCATGGCATGGGCCGGTAATGACACCAATATTATCCAGAGGAATCTGATAAACGGTATTCAGGTATTCACCAACAATTAAATTATATTCGGGAACGATCCCTTTAATCGCCGAAAAAACAGTTTTACCTTTAAACACTTCGGCAGGAATATTCTTAAGTGTATTATCGATAAAAGCTGAAGGAACTGCCAAAATTATAATGTCTGCCTTTGTTAGCATTTCCAATAAATCAGAAGACAAAAGTAATTTACTTAGATCAAAATTGACTGAACTTAAATAACGGGGATTATGACCGTATTGATTCATGTGTTCAATATCAGACTGGTTTCTAAAAAACCAACTGACCTTATCAACATTATTGCAAAGTATCTTTACGATAGCTGTAGCCCAACTTCCACTTCCTACAACTGCTATTTTTCTTTCTTTTGTCATTTTATATTTAACCGCAAAGGGCGCAAAGTTTTATCGCAAAGACCACAGAGCATTTTAATAATAGTTTATGTATAAATAATATCATTGTCATTCAAAGGTATCAAGCCTTTTAAAGCCTGGTAAATTCTCGCTAAGGTCACAACATCTTTGATGCAATAGGTTTTGATACGATCAATGTTCTTTTCTTCATAATATACTTTTGCGATCTGGCTACCATCAATGTCATCTTTTGGAGAAGGGATATTAAAAATATGCGCCAGTAAATTCAGTGATGTAAAATTCTTAACGTCTCCAAAACGCCACATTTCCATAGTATCCAAATGCTTTACTTCCCATGGTTTAAAGCCTTGCAATTGCAATAATTTAGGTAAAGAGATTTTATTAACCAATAACCGACGGCACAAAAAAGGATAATCAAATTCTTTACCATTATGAGCACACAAAAAATGTTCTTTGGTATTAAAAAACTGCTCCAACAATTTAGTGAACTCTGTCAATACATCATGTTCATTATCACCCGCAATCGCTTTAGTCCGGAATTTGCCTTCACTCATAAAACCTAAACCAATACATACCACTTTTGCAAACTCAGCAAAAATGCCGGCTTTGGCATACTGTTGCTCAGGTGTGGAATCTTTCGCATAAAACATTTTCTTATCCCACAATTCTTTTTCTTTTTCATTCAAAGAATTGTATTGATAATGAATAGGAACTGTTTCAATATCAATAAATAAAATATTTTCCAGTTTTATGCTACTCATTTTTTGATGTATTTTTGAAAAGTGTAATCAAACTTATTTTTCTCATCTGCCAGGTGCTTCTCTTGCCAAATTAATTCGAATTTATGCTTATCTATTTCGGGAAAGAAAACATCGGCATCAAGCGTAGTATTTACTACAGTGAGGTAAATAGTATCCAGAAGATCCATGGATTGTCTAAAGATTTCTCCGCCACCTATAATGAAAACTTCTTTTTCTGATTGCAAATTAGCAATGGCTTCTTCAAGACTTGATGCCAGTTCAATATCAAACGTTTTATCTGAATTAAATGTTTTATCTCGTGTAATTACCACATTTTTTCTGCCAGGCAATGTTCTTCCTATAGACTGAAATGTTTTGCGACCCATCACAACCGGACAACCCATTGTTGTGCTTTTAAAAAATTTCAGGTCAGCGGGTAAATGCCAGGGTAATTGGTTGTCTTTACCAATTCCGTGATTTAATGATGCTGCTACAATGCTTGATAAGATCATATGAAATAATTTGTTATCGTTTCTCGACTCCGCTCGAAATGACAAGCCCGAACTGACATAAATTAATAAGCTAAATCCTCAATAAAGAAAAAGAAAACTACAGCTCCTACCCACTCTTTCTTAACGCCTTTGCAATCTCCGATTTTAGAACCGTTTTTATAAATATCACCGTCGGGTTCTATTTGGCCGATCTTAGAGCCATTTTTATACACATCTCCGTCTGATTCAATTTGCCCTACTTTACTTCCATTTAAGTAAATGTCACCATCTGATTCTATTTGTCCTTTTTTTGAACCGCCAACATACACATCACCATCATTTTCGATATTTCCTTTTTTAGATCCGCCGATGTAAACATCACCATCAGATTCGATCTCACCTTTTTTACTTCCTTTAATATAAAGGCTTTGAGCTGTTGTTGTGGTATATAAAAATCCACATACTAGAATTAAGATTAGTTTTTTCATGATTGTATATTTTTTAACCGCAAAGACGCAAAGTATTATCGCAAAGTTTGCAGAGGATTATTATTTGATTAATCTCTGTATTTCACTTCAACATTATGAAGTTCAATGATTGGTTTTAAGAATTCTTCTAAATCATACACACATAATTGAGAAGCCGCATCACATAAAGCTTTTTCAGGATCAGGATGAGTTTCAATGAACATACCATCGATACCACTCGCCACTCCTGCTCTTGCCAATACCGGAAGGAATTCTTTTGCGCCACCTTTTTTATCGGAACTGGGAATACCATATTTACGAACGCAATGAGTCACATCAAACACTACCGGGTAACCGATATTATTCATGTGATAAAACGCGCGAGGATCAACAATTAAATCATTGTATCCAAAAGAATAACCTCTTTCTGTTAAGATAACCTGATCATTTCCGCTATCAATACATTTTTGAACAGGATGTTTCATATTATCAGGCGCTAAAAACTGACCATGTTTAATATTAATTACACGACCTGTTTTTGCAGAGGCCACTAATAAAGATGATTGCATACATAAATATGCAGGAATCTGTAATACATCACACACGTCTGCTGCTGCCGCAGCCTGATCGTGCGAATGAATATCAGTTAATACAGGGAAACCAAACTGGGTTTTAATTTTTCCTAATAACTCACAACCTTTAATCAAACCAGGTCCCTGGTAAAAGCTTAAACTACTGCGATTATCTTTAGTGAAAGACGATTTGTAAATCATCTTAATGTTTAAACGCTCAGAAACTTCTTTCAGTTTTTCAGCTGTTTTCATCATGGTTAATTCGTCCTCAATTACACAAGGTCCCGAGATTAAGAACAA
>JANPOX010000198.1:0-5167 GCA_031428235.1 Bacteroidia bacterium
ACCTGCAACTGAGCAAGGTATTAATATATACAAAAACTCCTGGCCATTAGATGATCTGAAAGCCGGACTTTATTTTATAAAAATGAATATTAACGGAGCCGAAAGCACCATCAAATTATCCGTGAGTAATTAATCATAATATTTAATCATTAAAAGCCATCCGCTAGCTAGCGGATGGCTTTTTTATTATATTTGAAATGCATAAAATGTTATTCCAAAAAAAACATACTGTAATTTTTCTTCTTCTTTTTACAGGAATAAGTGGCTTTGCCCAAACCTACAATTTTAAAAATTATAATACCGAACAAGGCCTTCCCCAGTCACAGGTTCTTTCTATCTTCCAGGATCACAGGGGTTATATGTGGTTTGGAACAAACGCCGGTGGTGTAGGAAAATATGATGGAAATAAATTTGCTACGATATCCGAAAACGACGGACTAATCAATAATGTGGTTTATTCAATCGTTGAAGATTCCAAAAACAATTTGATTTTCGGTACCAGTAAAGGTATTAGCGTTTTCAATGGTTTTTCCTATAAAAACTATAATGAAAAAAACGGGCTTCAAAACAGCAGGGTCTTTAAGCTCGTGAAAGATGATGACAAAGTATGGATTGGTACACAGGAAGGAGTTTACATTTTACAAAATGAAAAGATAAAACGTTTCTCTCTTAATAAAATATTAGAAAAAGCAGCTGTCTTTTCTATTTTCATTGATTCACAAAAAAGGATTTGGTTTGCTACTATAAATGAAGGAGCTTTCTGCTACAACCCATCCAATAATTTATTTACTCATTACGATAAAGAAAATGGGCTCCAGGAAAACTTTGTGTTTTCATTTTCTGAAACTATGGACCAAGAGGTTTTAATTGGAACAGTTGGAGGAGTTAATATTGTTGACAAAAAGAACAAGATCAGGGATTGTGAATACATTCCACGTCAGTTCTATATAGGTTTCAGAAGTATTTTAACCAACACAAAAAACGAACAATGGTTTGGAACTGCCTCTGATGGATTATTTAAATACAGTAATAAATCTGTTATCAATTACAACCTGAGTAACGGCTTAACCTTCAATTCCATTATGTGTATGTATTCTGACAGGGAAGGAAATTTATGGCTAGGCACAGATGGTTCAGGTGCTTATAAATACCTTGGTGATCAGTTTACCTCCTATTCCAAACAAAATGGTTTAACGGAAACCTATGTCAATGCTGTTTCACAGGATCATAAAGGCGCATATTGGGTAGCACTAAGAAATAACGGGATCACAAAAATTGAAGGAAATACAATCAATAATTTTAAGTTCAACAAACAAAATCCCGATGCGATTCCTGATAACGATATTACCTCCATTTTGCCCTTGGAAGATGGAAGAATTTTTTTCGGAACCAGAGATGGTCTGTGCATATTGGAGGATGGCATTTTTAGAACGGTACACGATTTCGACTTCCGCAAAAAATACATTATGACATTGTACCAGGATAGTAAAAAGAATATCTGGATTGGTACTTCAATGGGTTTATATAAATATCAGAATGGTATTATAACAGAAGCTAAGCCAGTTAATGATTTGAAACAGAAGGACCTTGAATTCCCCATTTTTTCTATTATAGAAGATAAGAATGGAAGTATTTGGGTAGGAACTGAAAACGGTGTGCTAAAATATGAAGCAAACAGTGTGACCATCTTTAATGACAAAAATAATTTTGTTACCAAACGAATTTTGTCAAGTGTCATTGACTCAGAAAAGAATTTATGGTTTGGCACCGAAGAAGGCATTTACCAGTATGATTATAAAACTTTTACAAAAATCTCACAAAAAAACGGCTTGTCATCTAACTCGGTTAACTTTTTGCAGACGGATAATAACAACCGGCTAATTATTGGCTTAAATACCGGCATCGACGTCCTGGACATTTCAGACTATTACAAACATAAAATAACGGTAAAACATTTCGGGAAAGATGATGGCTTATTGAACTTAGAATCCAATTACAATGCAAGCTTCAAAGACAAAGATGGTCGTATCCTAATTGGAACTATTGATGGGGTTGAAATTTACAATCCAAAATTTGACAAAAAGAATCCGATTGAAGCCACGACACAGATCAGTCATGTAAAATTATTTTTTGGGCAGGAAGACATTTTAAAATATGCCAAAGGAAACGATTCTATTTCCTTACTTCCAAAGTTCTTGCAATTACCTTTTAACAAGAACCATATTACCTTTCAGTTTATTGGAATAAGTTTAACGGCACCTGAAAAAGTGATGTACCAATATAAATTAGAAGGTCTTGAAAATGATAACTGGACTCCTCCCACTTCAAAAACGGAGGCCACCTACTCTTCTCTCCCGCCCGGAAAATACACCTTCATGGTTAAAGCGATGAATAATGACAGTTTATGGAATAGCGAACCCATAACTTACGAATTTATGATTTCGCCCCCCTGGTACAAAACATGGTGGTTTTATGCACTCTGCATCTTTACTTTAATTGGTGGCATTTGGTTATATAATTTTTATCATACAAAAAAATTAATTGCTGATAAACAGAAACTGGAAGTTCAGGTAACTGAAAGAACCAAAGAATTAAGAGAAGAAAAAGAAAAAGTAGAAAGCATCAATAAAGAGGTGATTGAGCAAAAAACAATTATCGAACATCATAACATTGAGATCACAGACAGTATTAAATATGCCAAGAATATTCAGGAAGCTCTTCTTCCTAGTTTAAACGAGATCGGTAATTTATTTAAAAACAGTTTTGTTCTTTATATGCCAAAAGATATTGTGAGCGGTGATTTTTACTGGTTCGCTAAAAATGGTGATACCCGGTTTATTGCAGCCGTAGATTGTACGGGTCATGGTGTACCTGGTGCGTTTATGAGTATTGTTGGAAATACGCTGTTAAATGAGATCGTAAATGAAAAACAAATTACCGTTCCGGGTGATATTTTATTAGAGCTGCACAAAGGAGTTAAGATTGCCCTGAATCAAAATGCCATGGAATTTGAAAGAAGGGATGGTATGGATATTACTTTATGTGCATTCAACAACAATTCAAACGAAATTCAATATGCGGGCGCTAACAGGCCTTTATGGATTTACCGAAAAGATAAAGGTTATGAATTAGAGATCATCAAAGCGACTAAATATCCAATTGGTGGTTTGGAACTGGAAGAGAGCCGGGTTTACCAGAACCATGTAATTACTGTAAATGAAGGTGATTGTCTTTACTTATTTAGTGATGGGTACGCGGATCAGTTTGGAGGCCCTAAAGGAAAAAAATTCATGCTTACCAATATGCAGAAAACCCTTTTGCAAAATGTAGAAGCATCAATGGACGTTCAGAAACAAAAACTCACGGATGCATTTATGACATGGAAAGATGATACTGAACAGATTGATGATGTGCTAGTAATTGGCATAAAAATATAGGATCTTTTTATTTTTTCATCTCACGTTATTTTGTGTAAATTAGTGCTTTATTTCTTATGAAGAATCAGTACTGTATTATAATGGCAGGTGGAGTTGGAACGCGTTTCTGGCCTATGAGTACCACGGCACATCCAAAACAATTTTTAGATATACTAGGAACGGGTAGAACACTCATTCAGCAAACCTTTGACCGTTTCCGGGAATTGTGCCCTGCTTCTAATATATATGTAGTTACAAGCGAAATATATGAAGACCTGGTGGCAGAACAATTACCTGACGTACCAAGAGCAAATATCCTTACAGAACCTTCCAGAAAAAATACGGCACCTTGTGTAGCTTATGCCTCATATAAGATTCATCAACTGAACCCAAAAGCCATTACTGTAGTAGCACCTTCTGATCATTTAATTACCAAAGAAGACACTTATATAAAAGCTATAAAATCATGTTACGCCAAAGCAAAAAGTGAAGATTGCCTGGTAACTTTAGGTATTAAACCATCCAGGCCTGATACAGGTTATGGCTACATCCAGTTTGTAGATTCCCCTGTAGAGGAAAAAGACAAACGCATGTTCAAGGTAAAAACCTTTATAGAAAAACCGGATCATGAGATGGCTAAATTCTTCATGGAGAATGGTGATTTCTTGTGGAATTCAGGGATTTTTATCTGGAGCACTAAAAGCATTATCAATTCACTGGAACAAAATGATCCGGAGTTGGCCAACGTATTTAAAGAAGGACTTGAGTTTTATAACACGCCTAAAGAAAAAGAATTTATTAAACAGGCCTATAATGTCTGCAAAAATATTTCCATCGATTATTCATTAATGGAAAAAGCGAAGAATGTTTACGTTCGTTCTTCTATTATTGGCTGGAGCGACCTTGGAACATGGGGATCTTTATACTCCCATATCAAACATGATAAAGGAAATAATGCATTGGTTGGAAAAAACATTATTCAATACGATTGCAAGAATTGCATTGTACATGTACCAAAAGATAAACTTGTTGTTCTTCAAGGTCTGGAAGATTATATCGTGGTAGAATCCGATAATGTTTTAATGGTTTGCAAAAAACAGGACGAACAACAAATCCGAAATTTTGTGAATGATGTAAAAGTTCAAAAGGGCGATAGGTTCGTTTAAAATAATTCTCATTTTAGAAAAGTATTGTATGTGTGATTTGGTTTTATAAATTCCAAAATTCATATAGTTTAATAACATAAAACTAGAGCTCACCTCAATTCCATTTTTTTATTATTCTTGTATTTTGTTATCCTCACCTCTTAAGATAACTCCCATTAGTTATAATTCAAGCACCGACAAAATTCCTGTTTTAAGCTTTTTAATTTCCCCATTCAGCCAAAAATAAACAGCATAGCCATGGTTTTCAGTAGTTTCAATTAAGAATAAAGAAAAATAAACTGAAATACAATCCTTTGATTTAAACCATTTCAATAGTTGAATTAATTCACTATGAAATTAAAAATAATGCTTATGTCAGTTTCTCCAAACCGAAATACCCAACCTGATCAAAGTTTTAAAGTACAAGCTAAAAAAGTAAAAACTTTAAAAGGCACCTGGGAACTGGATTTGAATTCTAATCAATTATCATGGTCTGAAAAACAATATAAAATATACGGATATAAAGCCAATGAAATTTCATTGAATGATGAGTTTTTTTTATTAAAAACCACTCACGCTTCTGATATTGAGAGAATAAAAAGAATC
>JANPOX010000199.1:0-11463 GCA_031428235.1 Bacteroidia bacterium
TATTGCGGAGGCTTTTTGAGCGATAAAAAATTGGAGTTGTCCGCCAGGTGGCGGATTGGGTTTTTGTTTCTTTTTTGCCAAGCAAAAAGAAAATAAAAAATAAAATTGACTTTTTGAGTTAATCCTAGTTAAAAACTGTTATAGCTAGGCAATTATTATTCTCGAAGATTTAAAAAACTATTAATCCAGTTTAAAATACTCTTTGGCTTTCATTGCAATTTCATTACCGTAAGCCAATGATGCTGTCGCTGCCGGTGATGGAGAATTGATCACATGCATGGAATTGCCCTGGTATTCAATTTTAAAATCATCCAGCATATCTCCTTCGGGCCCCAAAGCCATGGCACGGATCCCACAACGTTCAGCAGGTTCAATATCATCCATCTGCAAATCAGGAATTAATTTCCGCAAACGGTTCAAGAAATAAGTTTTACTGAATGCGCCCCGGTATTCATCTATTCCAAAACGCCAATGCTTGGCAAAAAATTTCCACGTGCCTATAAAACCAAACGCTGCCAAAGTATCTTTAAAACTGAAAGCAGTTTTGCTGTAACCTTCTCTGTCGAATACAAACACCGCGTTTGGCCCGCACTCTACTCCACCCTTGATCATTCGGGTAAAGTGAACGCCCAAAAACGGAAACTCCGGATTGGGAACGGGGTAAATTAAATTCTTTACTTTCTTTCTACCTTTCTCTGTCAAATCATAATAATCTCCCCGGAAACCAACAATAGCAGCGTCTGTTTTGACTTTATCTTTTTTCGTGATTCGATCGGCCTGTAAACCGGCACAGGAAATCAAATATTTGCAATTAAATGTTCCATGCTCAGTGATGACCTCAGTCGAATCGCCTTTCTTATTAAAGCCGGTGACTTCATGTCCCGTTAATACTTTACTGCCATTATTTTTTGCATGGATTAGTTCTACATATTTCCGTGCCACATCTGTGTAATCAATAATTCCGGTACATGGCACCCAAATTCCGGCAATGCCCTGGCAATAAGGTTCAATTTCTTTAATGCGTTTAGTATCGATCAATTCAATTCCTTCAACACCATTTGCAATACCGTTATTAAACACTTTGTGCATGTGCTCCAGCTCGCTTTCATCGGTGGCTACAATAATCTTTCCACAAATATCATGGGGGATGTTTTGTTCCTTTACAAACTCTATCAGTTCTCTTCTGCCTGCCACACAGTTAATTGCTTTATACGAACCCGGCTTATAGTAGATGCCTGAATGAATCACACCGGAGTTATGGCCTGTTTGATGAGACGCTACCTCTTTTTCTTTTTCAAGAACCAATATGGTTTTACCGGGGCTGTGAAGTGTCAGTTTATAGGCTGTTGCCAGTCCCACGATCCCGCCACCAACTATTATGATATCGTAATTTTTAGTGCTCATCTGTAATGGTTGTAATTTGTCAAAAATACAAATTATTATGATTTAATAAAGCTCTTTAAGCAAGCATAAAACCAAACTATAAACCGAAAATGCTTTCTAAACGTTTTTGTAACGGAAAAAGAAGAAAGCCTCTGACTATTGTAAAAATGGTGGTTAAAATTCACTAGCTACCGAACAGAACCTGGCTCTTAACGAAAGAATATATCTTTTTTCTTAAATACAAATAGCTTTGTTAATGCGGCTATTTTTGTGTCTCTTACCACGGTACCGCAGCAACCTAAAAATTATTAAAATGCAGATAATTAGCAGTGATGAAATAGATTGGGCAAAGCTCTTTCTTGATAACGAATATATCATTGTGAACTACCAGCCATCAACTGATTGCGAGGGCTGTGAAGAAATAAATGAATTATTTCAAAGACTGGATAAAATAGAAGACTATAAAAAGGTTAAATTTTTATGGGTTGATTCACGCAATAATCCTATAGCTGAACAATTTATTAAAAAAAAACAAACCCCTTTTATGGCGGCTTTTAAGGATGGATTCCTGGTTGAATGTAACAATGTTTCAACAGAGGTTCAACTTAAAGGAATGATACTTCGATTATTTGCGTTTAAATTTAAACTATAAGAAAATGCCAGTTACAGAAACAACAGACGCCTATTTGTTTTTACAGGTTGCGGAAAACGATCGGGTAATATTAAAATATCATACAGATGATTGTGGGGATGCATGCAAGCAGTTTATTCCTGTATTTGAAGGATTATCTGACGATGTAACCTATAAAGATGTTGTGTTTTTAGTGATTGATGCAGATGATAATCCAAAAGCTAAGCAACGCATCCTAGATAAGAGGCAACCCGTAATTACCCTGTACTTAAAAGGTCAGTTATTGGATAGCCGCCACGTTTCAAGTAAGGAAGGGGTTCAAGAGCTTTTGCAGAATTTACTTAAAGTTTGATAAAAGCTAACCCATGACTCACAAAAAATTAAAGCACTTTCCTAAATTCCAACAATGCAGATAACAAACAGTGATAATATAGATTGGCAAAACGTTTTTTTAGAGAATGAATACATCATTGTTAACTATCAGCCCGCGAGCGATTGCAAAGATTGTGCTGAAATAAATGAATTTTTTCAAAGGCTTGATAAGCACGAAAAATACAAAGACGTAAAGTTTTTATGGGCCGATTCGCGTAGTAATCCGATAGCTGAGCAGTTTATAAAAAAACAACAGGGGCCCTTTATGGCAGCTTTTAAGGAAGGGTTCCTGGTGGAATGCAGGATTATTTCAACAGAGGCCGATTTGAATAAAATGATAAAACGATTATTTGCTTTTAAATTTAAACTATAACAACATGCCAGTTACAGAAACATCAGACGAATATTTATTTTTACAGGTAGCCGAACACGATAGGGTTATTTTAAAATATCACACGGATGATTGTGGTCAGCCATGTATAAATTTTATTCCGATTTTTGAAGGTTTATCTAATGAACCAATGTATAAAGCGGTAGTATTTTTGGTTATTAACGCAGAAAATAATCCGAAAGCAAAAGAACGCATCCTGGAAAAAAAACAACCTGTGATTACAATATACTTCAAAGGCCAATTACTGGATAGTCGTCATGCATCTACAAAAGAAGGCGTTGAAGAACTCTTAACTGAGTTGATGACACGTTAATCAAAACCTCTTCTTAACTTGTCTTCTTTTCTTTAGTTACATTTTAATTCGATTATTTTTCAGCTCAATTTTTTAAATTAGAAACTTTACAGAAATACCTTTATGAATTATGCAAATCACTGATTTCTTTGCGGGTTTCGGATTAATTTTATTTTTAGGCTTGATTTGGGTTTGCTTTACCTATATTTACTAAGCTGTTCATATCCGAATATTTAGTAAAATGAGTAATAAAGAAATACAGGCACCAATTTTTGTTCTATTAGCGGATGATGATAAGGATGACCGCTTCTTTTTCAAGAAAGCCCTTAATGACATTACCATAGCAACTGTTTTGAAGATTGTACCCAACGGTGAGAGCCTGATGGAATACCTTTCTCAACACCAAAAGAACCTCCCTGATGTTCTTTTTCTGGATCTGAACATGCCCCGAAAAAACGGAAACGAATGCCTTGTGGAGATAAAAGCGAATGCAAAATTCAAAGACATGCCTGTGATCATTTACTCCACTTCCCTTAGAGAAGAAGTGGCGGATGTGCTCTACCAGAGTGGCGCTCATTACTTTTTGCAGAAATGTGATTTTGTTGAATTAACGAAAATCCTGCAAATGATCTTTAACCTGCTGCAAAAAAACAAAAACAGGCCTCCTAGAAATAAATTTATAGTATGCATAGAGGAATTAAAATAAAAAATTAAGTCAATGCTAAAAAAAACTGCTTCTAAAAAAACAAAAACTCCCATAAAAAAAAATATTAAAGCCAAACCGGTTAAAAATACACCTAAAACCAAGGCGGCCAGATCAACCAAATCTTTTCCTGTAGTGGCTATTGGCACTTCAACAGGAGGGCTTAAAGCAGTATCATCCTTCCTCAAAAATTTGCCGGCGAAAACCGGCATGGCCTATATTATTGTTCAACATTTAAGTAAGGACCATGAGAGTTACCTGACTCCCATACTTGCAAAAACAACTAAAATGCATGTACAGGAAATTGATGACATGGAGTTGATGAAACCGGATAATGTGTATGTAATGCCCAACAACAAAGGCATTAAAGTTACCGATGGACACATTAAATTGATTCCACGATCAAAAGGTGTGAGACCTATTTCTATAGATGTTCTTTTTACTTCGCTTGCTTTAACTCATGGGGCTAATGTGATTGGTATCATTTTAACAGGTAATGGTAAAGACGGTACAAAAGGTTTAATGGCCATTAAGAAAGCCGGAGGAATGACCTTTGCACAAGATCAATCTGCAGAGGTAGGGAGTATGCCCGAATCAGCCATTGAAGAAGGTATAGTGGATTTTATTCTATCAACTAAGGATATTGCTAAAAAACTGGCCACTTTCAGTAAAAATAAATTTAAACGCACCACTAATATTCATGAAGATCATGAAATTCCTTTTAAAGAAAATGATCCTAACCTGAAAATTATACTTGAGATCCTTCATAAAAAAGTGAATGTTGATTTTAGTCGTTATAAAATGACGACTGTAATAAGAAGGATTAAACATCGTATCATTCAGTGCAATGTTGAGACCATAAAAGAATATGTGAACCTGTTACTTAAAGATAAAAAGGAGATAGAGTTACTTTATAAGGATTTACTCATTAACGTGACCCGTTTTTACAGGGATAAAGCCACTTTTCAATTTTTAAAAACAACCTTTCTTCCAACTCTTTTAAAAAGCAAACTTCCCGGTGAAACGCTTCGTATCTGGATTCCGGCTTGCTCAACGGGAGAGGAAGCCTATTCCTTTGCTATGCTATTGACCGAATTGCAGGAGGATAAAACTGACAAAATAACTATCAAAATATTTGCCACTGATTTGAGCGATCAGGCCATACATGATGCCCGTATCGGTGAATATTCTATGAGTGATATTGAAAAATTACCAATTAGCCAGGTAAAGCGTTTTTTTGATAAAAGAGGGAATTATTACCGGGTGAACAAAGAGTTGAGGACCATGTGTGTGTTTGCTCCCCACAACATCTTACGGGATCCCCCTTTTGCGCATCTGGATTTTATATCCTGCTGCAATTTATTTATTTATTTTGACAGCACCGCCCAAAAAAAAGCACTCAATTCATTTCATTTTGCTTTAAATGACGGAGGCTTTTTAATGCTAGGTAAATCGGAAAGTGTAGGCTCGGTATCACCTCTGTTTTCACAGGTTAATAAAACATTTAAAATTTATAGCCGAAAAAAAAATGGGGGTATTCGTAAAATTCCTGAATTAGCACCTCCTTTTCCTCATACACCTTTTACCGATAAAAATATTAAGTCTTATTCGAAAAAAAAAGATTCTGACGTTTCTATTGAACTGGATAAAACGATTGATGATTTTTTACTATCGAAATATATGCCTGCCTGTGCCATCATAAATAAAGAGATGGAGATTATAAAGTTCCGCGGTTCAACCTCTCTTTATCTCAGCCATGCATCAGGTAATGCCAGTTTAAATATATTAAAAATGACCCGTCCTGAATTTGTTTTTGAATTGCGCAGCGCCATTCACCAGGTAAATACTACAGGTTTGCCGGTAAGTAAATCCGGGGTCGAATTAAATTCAGGGATTATCGGCACTGTCTCGCACACCGTTACTTTAGAAGTTAGTCCTCTTAAAATGGAAGGGGATGAACCATTGATGTTAATTGTTTTTAATGTACAGGAACAGGTAGAAAATATTAATAAAGGAAAGGGCTTCAAAACAAAT
Organism: Bacteroidia bacterium; assembly: GCA_031428235.1. Taxonomy (GTDB): domain Bacteria; phylum Bacteroidota; class Bacteroidia; order B-17B0; family Aurantibacillaceae; genus UBA4416. The sequence goes on from JANPOX010000199.1 coordinate 5,807, forward strand.
ACTACCCTAAAAGATCAAAAAATAAAACGACAGGCAGAAGAGTTAAAAAATGTGCATGCAGAAATGAATGCGATGATTGAAGCAAAAGAAATCGCTTTCGAAGAATTGCAGGCTGCCAATGAGGAAATTGTTTCAACCAATGAGGAATTTCAGACCCTGAACGAAGAACTGGAAACCTCCAAAGAAGAAATAGAGGCTACCAATGAGGAACTGACTACGGCCAACCAAGAACTGCGAACCCGAAGTGAACAGTTGGTAGAGACCAATGATTTTGCATCCGTTATTTTAATGACACTTCATGAGCCCTTCCTTATCCTGGATAAAAACCTGAGAATAAGATCGGCTAACGATGCATTTTACGCCAAATTTATGACTCTCAAAACCGAAACAGAGGGGAAACTTTTACATCAATTAGGCAATAATGAATGGAATATTCAACAGCTGCGTGATCTATTAGAAAACGTACTTAACAAAAATACTAATTTTAAGGAATTTGAAATTACCAGTATTTTTCCAAGCATTGGTAAAAAGACACTTCTTTTGAATGCAAGACAAATTTTACAAAAATCACAAAACGAACAATTGATATTATTGGCTTTTACCGATGTAACGGAAAGGACAAAAAAAGGCAAAGCAGAGAAACAGGAATTAGAAGGAATTATCAGCGAGCGAACTGCAGCGCTTGAACAGAGCTATAAAACATTGGAAGAAAAAAACAAGTTTCTTGAAAGAATGAACAAGGAACTGGAAACATTTACCTATGTATCGAGTCATGATTTGCAGGAACCTTTAAGAAAAATAAAGAATTTTGCCTCCTGCCTTCTTTTGGAAGAAAAACAAAGTTTATCCCGTTCCGGAAAAAATTACCTGGTAAGGATGCAGGAAACGGTAATCCGTATGCAAATGCTGATTGAAGATTTACTGGCTTATTCGAGGGTGAAGAGCAAAGGGCATACTTTTGAAAAGACTAATCTTAGCGACCTTGTTCACGAAGTGATGGATGATTTTAAAGAAGTTTTGAAAGAAAAAAAGGCCGTTATAAAATCAGACGATCTTGGCGATGTAAAAATAATCCGGTTCCAGTTTCGCCAATTATTTCAAAATCTGATCAGCAATTCGCTCAAATTTTCTCATCCAAAAAGGTTCCCTGTCATTCAAATTAAAAGTAAATTGATAGCGGGAAGCCTTATGCCTAATTTGCTATCACCAGCTCTAAAGTATTGTCAAATTACTTTTTCTGATAATGGTATTGGTTTCGATCCTCAATATAAAGACCGTATTTTTGAAGTATTTCAAAGACTGCATGAATATGAAGAATTTAAAGGAACCGGTATTGGACTTGCTATTTGCAAACGGATTATTGAAAGTCATAACGGTGTTATTAAAGCAACCGGAAAATTAAATAAAGGTGCAACTTTTGATATTTTTATTCCGGTTTAATCATCCAACAATTGATGAATTAGTTTTAAATTCGTAAGCACTATTTATATTAAAAAATTATGAAGATCATTTGCATTGGCCGTAATTATGCCGAACACGCCAAAGAGTTAAACAATGCCATTCCAACAGAGCCTGTTTTTTTTATGAAGCCCGATACGGCTTTATTAAAAGACGGCGAAGCATTTTATTATCCGGAGTTTACAAAAGACCTTCACCACGAAATTGAGATCGTATTAAAGATCAATAAAGTGGGCAAGCATATTAAAAAAGAATTTGCACATAAATATTTTGATGAGATAGGCCTCGGTATTGACTTTACAGCCAGAGACTTACAAACAAAGGCGAAAGAAAAAGGACTGCCCTGGGAAAAAGCAAAAGCCTTTGATGGCTCCGCTCCTATCGGTAAATTTGTTTCCAAAAGTTTGTTCAGTAATCTTTCAGATATCAATTTTCAATTAAAAATTAATAACGAATCCAAACAAATTGGAAATACTAAAGACCTGTTGTTCAGCTTTGACCAAATCATTGCTTATGTGTCGCAATTCGTCACCTTAAAAGTGGGCGACCTGATTTACACGGGAACACCCGAAGGTGTTGGTGCTGTACAAATAGGTGATAAGCTGCAGGGCTTTATTAAAGATGAATTGTTTTTAGAGTTTGAAGTGAAATAGTTAAAGTCAGGCTAGACTGTCACGCTGAGCGGAGTCGAGAAGCAGCATATGTTCTTCGAAAATTGAAAGACAAAAAAAGAACAGACCCTGATCCGCCAGCTGGCGGACAGGGGACGATTTGAAGACACATTGAACTTTCACCTCGAGCATAATATCGAACCTGCTTCTCTACGGCGCTCGAAGTGCGCTAACCGCAGTTAGCATTAAATTATTATTACTAGCGGTGGGAAAGTCAATGAACTCGCCAGCTAATTCGACGATTTCATTAATAAATTCGTTTTCTCCAGCACTTCGACGTTCTTTTTGCGATCGTAAATAATTCCCGCTTCAAATACACATTGTACATTATTATTGTGCAGCGGACAAAGCCTAATTGTAAATAACAAGGTGACCCTATAATAAGAAGCTAAATAGGGCTTATTATGTAAGTGAATAACTTACATAAAACAAGCTGTTTTTCTATTATAGTCGATACAAAATGGCATCTCGCCATATATTTTATTAAACATGAGAGAATTTGTTTAATTTTTCAGTACAAAATGCAATTTGACAGAGAATTACGAGTGGTCACTGTAATATGCATCGGAAAACTTTTATTAAAAAAGCAAATGGCGTAATTTATAATCCAATGAATTAGGTATGAATGTCAAAATAGATAAAACTCAGGGTAATTGGGAGTTAGATTTAATTTCAAATAAATTACATTGGTCTGATAATCAGTACAAAATATATGGATACAAGCCTAATGAATTTCCTTTGGACGCGGAATGTTTTATTATTAAAACTACTCACGCATCCGATATTGATAGGATAACTAAAATTGTAAATGATGCAATAGCAAAATACAATTCCTGTACTTTCAACCGGAGGATTATCAAGAAAAATGGTACTCATGCTTACGTTAAAACGACAGCTGACATACACCGAATTAATGGTGTCGCGACAAAAATAGTTGGCATGACTGAGGAAATTACTAACTCTTTTGATGGGGATTACAGCTGTCCCAATTTTTTCAAATCTGTGTACCTAAATTATAAAAAAACCATTTTTTTTGAAATTCTAAAATTCATTCCTGACAAAGATATCGCCAAAGACATTTGTCAAGAGGTATTTATTAAAGCATGGCATAAAATGTCTCAGTACGATCCTACAAAAGGAGAAATCTACACTTGGTTAGTCAATATTGCGAGAAATCATTGTAAAGATTATTTACGTTCAAAACAATTTAAAGTGTATAAAAATTCTTTCTCAATGGATGAAACGCAGCATTCATCTCTCAAACATGAGTCTTTTAACCTCAATAAACTAGATATTAATATGCTTCTGGGACAATTAACCGGATCGCAAAAGGAAATTATGGCATTACTGTTTTTGGAAGGATATACGCAGACACAAGTTTCAGAAATGCAACAAGTATCACTTAGTTCAATTAAAAGAGCAAGTAGGTCAGCAATAAATAGATTAAGAAAAATAGTCGATCTTTAAAATCAGGTAATTAAATAATATTAACCCGATTTACCAGTTTACAGAGAATTAATGAGGCCTTAGACTGGACGATTTAAATCCTAAATTTATTTTTTGTCAATTCCAACAATCCTTCTTTTAGGGACATCGAATGAGGCTTTTAGACCTGGGCTTCAATCTGATTTCACCTTTGAACAATAACGTTTTTATTTCTTATCCCATTTCACTTTGTATAAATCTCACTTTAGTGGTTCCTGCGGAAGTGCATCAAGAAAATTCTAGAAAACGTAGTAGCTATTGTTTGTCCCACCCACTCTTTCTATGCAAACACCATGTACGTTAAGAATACGTGAATGAAACAAGTCGTTATAAATTTCCTGAATTTGCGGATATGAAGTTAGTATTGACTGGCTCAAAAAACAAGTATGCGATACATGTGCCACTTTTTTCAAATTAAAATAGCTGGCGTTCTTTGCTAAACGCATTGGTATCGAGCCAAGTAAAAATTTTCCTAATAGCAAAGTTGCACCTTTAAGTGCGGGATCTTTTTTGTTATACATCACATAGATGTTTTTCTGAAATGAGAATTGTTCGAGCAATTTTCTATGGCCACGCGAAGGAACGCAAGGAGCATTGAATATTAGATTGTCGACCATGTCGGAATTAAAATTTTGAGACCCGTATTTTTTTATAGTGCTCAATAGAACATTATTTCCCATGCTATGAAAGAACATCGAGAGATGCTTCACTTTTTCTTCCCCTGTATTATTTTTATAATCACTAAGTAATAAAAGTAATTCATTGAATTGTTTGGCAACGGATTTAGAATTATGAAGGGAACTGTAAAAGCTTTTCCCAACTTTATAACCTGGGACTTTTGAAGGCCAGTCGAACATAATTACACATACAGAATAAAGTCTACTTGCATTAATGCCCCTGCCAACATTATCGGGAAACAGCTTTTCATGCCCTTCTGTATATACCATAAAATCGGAAGAAATATTGGCATTATTCAAGGCCTCCTCTAACGTTTTGCGAGGGGCTATTTTTGTTTCACTGCCATTAAAGTAAATGTTATAGAACCGCAAACTGTTATCCTTGGCAATTGTATTTCCAAAAATATGTTGTCCGTTTTCTAAATTAACCGAGCGGGTAGTTACAAATACGATACAGGAATCGGAGCTTTTATATGTTGAATCTGCACTTAAAACATTTTCATTCGCTACAGACATTAGTCTTAAAAGCAACATCAATATTAGTAACATCCTAATGCTCATTGCTTTCGTTTATTAGTAAAAAACCTCACACAAAACTACATAGGGAAAACGGTGGAATGCTCACTTTTCGATATTGAATACTTTAAAATCGCCATAAAAGGGATTACCTTTTAATTGAAATGATGTTATGCAACATATATCAAGGGGTTTTGGGGAGGGTTACGCCCGAGATAACATTTTACCAGATTCTTAGTAATGCTAAATAGAAATCTTTGTACAGTCGACTTCGACATTTAACCCCTACGGCTTGGCAGTAGTCTTTTTACTCACAGATAATCGTGCTAGTCCGTTTTACATTGATTAAACTTTAGTGTAACTTTACAATGTTTTAATTTATTATTATGAAAAAAATTAATGTTGCCATCAACGGTTTCGGACGAATCGGAAGAGTATTTTTCAGATGCGCTTTTAATCATCCAAACATTAATATTGTGGCTATTAACGATATTACAGATTCAGCAACTTTAGCACATTTATTAAAATATGATTCCGTACACCGCCGTTTCCCTGAAAAAGTAACATATGACGAACATCATTTATTCATTAATGGAAAAGAAGTAAAAATATTTTCTTCTAAAGACCCTGAAAATCTTCCCTGGAAAGAATTGGATATTGATATCGTGATTGAATCAACCGGCATGTTTTTGAATAAAGAATCAGCTCAAAAACATTTGAACGCCGGAGCAAAAAAAATAATTTTATCTGCCCCCGCAAAAGATGATGATATCCGCACGATTGTTTTAGGAGTGAATGACGAATTGTTGTTAGGATCAGATATTATTGTCTCGAATGCATCCTGCACCAC
>JANPOX010000200.1:0-4025 GCA_031428235.1 Bacteroidia bacterium
GTAATGAGCTCGTTTAACATAAGTCCAAAAGGCATAGCCTGAGACATTTCCAGGTTGATTGGATCGATTTGAGTATGGATTTTAATATCTTTTAATTTGTCGGCTAAAGATTGTTTAATAAAGTGGATGAGTTCATGAGAGTACAAGGCGATATTGACATCTTTTAGCGATTTATTTTCATATAATTTTTCATGAAGTAAGGCGATCGATTTGATGCGGTTTTGACTTTCTTTTAAAACTTCTGTCAACTTTACATCATTCGAAAAATGGGATTGAAGTTCCATTAATGCACTTACAACTGCCAGATTATTTTTAACACGGTGATGCGTTTCTGAAAGCAGTATTTCTCTTTCAGATAAGGAATGAATAGCTCTTTGTTCTGCAATTTTTCTGGTACTATTTTCTTCCTTCAATTCTTCCTGTTGAAAAAGGAGTTGTTTGTTTTTTAAAACGAGCAATGTGTTAATCTTATTATTGTTGTATAAAAAATAAAGTGATAAGGTTATTAAAATCACACTGCAGCAAACAAAATTAATAAGATAGAAGTTATCTCTTTCAAAAGTATTTAATACATGAAAATCAATTTTGTATAGTTTTTCTAATAAAATTAATACAGCGAAATTTAAAATATAACTCATCATTGATAAGCTTATAAATAAGGTTTTCTTTGTATCAAATAAAGAAAGTACAATTAGAGGAGATGTAAATAGGTAGAGGTGAATTCCGGAATAGAAACCCAGGTAAATAGAAAAAAACAAAACACAATAGTTGGTATTAAACAATATCAATAAACTGGATATCGAAAATTTTTGGAAATGATTTAGAACAATGGAAGAAATAAAAATAAACATGCCAATTGTTATGGCCGCAAAAGGAACATATTGATGGTTAATTAAAAAATAAAAAAAATAGATGAATGAAAAGAGTAAACAAAGAAAGGATAATTTGTTACGGGATTGAATTTTATCAGAAAAGTCATGAGTTTGATCCCCGCTAATACCGGAATTAATTACAAGCGTATAATAAGTTGAAAGACTCATTACTACAAAGCTAATATTATTTTTTTCTTATCACCATCAATCCGTCCCTAACAGGAAGTAGGATATTTGCAACCCGATCATCCTGTTGTATAAATTGATTAAATTGATGTAATGCCAACGTCTCCTTATCCATTTCATTTTCAGGCATAGTAATTTTTCCACTCCAGAGTACGTTGTCCGCAATAATTAATCCCCCCCGATTTAGTTTATCGATCACTAACTGATAATAGTTGATGTAGTTTTTTTTGTCAGCGTCAATAAACACAAGATCAATAGGTGCTTGAATAGTAGGAATGTATTCTTTGGCATCTGCTAAAACCAATTCTATTTTGTTATTGAATTCGGTTTCTTCAATAAAGGATTTTGCAAAAGCCGATGTTTCTTCATTCACATCAATACTGATTAATTTACCATCCTCTGCTAAACCTTCCGCTAAACACAAAGCTGAATAACCCGTATAAGTTCCTATCTCAACAATCAATTTTGGTTGCTGAAGTTTGGAAATGAAACTTAAAAAACGTCCTTGTAAATGGCCGCTCAACATGCGGGGCGAAACTACTTTTAAATGTGTTTCCCGGTTAAGTTTTGAAAGTAACTCTGATTCATGAGTAGTAAATGTTTCGCAGTAATCGCTGAGTTCTTTCGTGATGAATTCCATAATCTGATCTAAATTAATTATTTTATAAGATCCAAATCAATCTCCAATTGCCTAGGCAGTAACTGAAACGTTAGTCTGTGCAAAGATGTTGTGGAATAATTTCGAATAGCTTCTCTATGAAATTTTGTAGGATAACCCATGTTGGTTTCCCAACCATATTGCGGATGTTGAATGGCCGCTTCTTTCATAAAATCATCACGATAAGTCTTTGCTAAAATGCTGGCCGCGGCAATACTTAAAAATTTACCATCCCCCTGAATGATGCATTGATGAGGCGTTTGTTTATAGGGAGTAAATCGGTTACCATCAATCAACAATAATTCAGGTGATTGTTTAAGTTGATCAACAGCCCTGTGCATCGCCAAAAAGGAAGCTTTTAAAATATTTATTTGATCTATCTCTACATTATCTACAATGCCTACAGCCCATGTAATTGCTTTTTCTTCAATTTCAGGGCGCAACTCGTAACGGTCTTTATCCGTGAGTTGCTTACTGTCGTTGAGCCATTTATTTTTATATTTTTTCGGTAAAATAACTGCAGCGGCATACACTGGACCGGCCAAACAGCCTCGCCCGGCTTCATCACAGCCAGCTTCTATTAAATATTTATCGAAATACGACTTAAGCACTGCTTATCTTTTTTGTTTTTAGTTTACGCCTATCATGCATTGGTAATAGTGCGGTTGCTATGGCAAAATGGCGCGAACTACAATTTTTTCGGCGGCATTGCGAAGGCTTGCGCGAGAAAAAGATTGAAGTTGGCATTTTGCCTTGACTTTTTGTTTCTTTTTCGTCAAGGAAAAAGAAAAACTAATTAATTCAATTCTTCCAAACAAGCCTTGATATTCTCATAATTTGGCTGTTCATTTGCTTTTTCAAGCACTTCTACATATTGAATCGCACCCTGTTTATCCACTACAAATGCAGATCGTTTGGAAACCCCTTTCATCCCGAAAATAAATTCATAATAAAGTACTCCGTAATCGGCAGATGCTGTTTTATTGAAATCCGATAAAAGAGTAAAATTCAAATTCTGATCTTGTTTGTATTTATCCAACACAAATAATGAATCAATGGAAACTCCTATCACCTCTGCGTCTAATGAGCTATAATCATTATAACTATCTCTGATTGTGCATAATTCTACAGTGCAGGTTCCAGTAAAGGCTAAGGGGAAAAACAGAATTACCAGGTTTTTACCACGATAATCTGATAGGGATATTTCTTTTTTTTCTGTATTGAATAATTTAAAATCCGGGGCAGGTTTTCCTATGGTAACTGACATATTATTTTACTTTTATTATTAAACAATTAAAAAATTCCAATTGTTTCCACAAAGTAAATGATATTTTTGCATTAAAATTTAATCTTTTAAAAAATAAAAATATGCCATTAGTAGGAAAAAAAGCGCCTTCATTTAAGGCTTCAGCAGTAATAAACGGAGAAGAAATCGTTGATGATTTTTCTTTGGATCAATACATTGGAAGAAAACATGTCGTGTTTTTCTTTTACCCTAAAGATTTCACTTTTGTTTGTCCAACTGAATTACACGCTTTCCAGGAAAAATTAGGTGAATTTGAGAAACGTGGTTGCGCCATTGTTGGTTGTAGCACTGATACTGAACAAAGCCATTGGGGATGGTTGCAATTGGATAAAAAACAAGGCGGCATTAAAGGAGTAACTTATCCAATCGTTGCTGATACTACCAAAATTATCTCTATCAATTTTGATACTTTATTAGGAGATTATGATGTGAATGAGAAGGGAGATTTAATTGCAACCGGTGAAATGATTGCTTTCCGTGGTTTATTTTTAATTGATAAAGCCGGAATAGTGCGTCATCAGTTGATTAACGACTTACCATTGGGGCGTAATGTGGATGAAGCCTTACGTATGGTTGACGCTTTGCAGTATTTTGAAGAAAAAGGTGAAGTTTGTCCTGCAAACTGGAGCAAAGGTAAAGAGGGGATGAAGGCAGACCATAAAGGAGTAGCTAAATACCTAGCTAATCACTAAAAACTAATTGGAAAAGGAAGATTCACTTCCTTTTCTTAAATTTTAAAAAAATTAAGTCTTTGAAAACACCCATCCTTTGGATTGAAATTCCGGTAGCTAATTTGGATAGAGCTGTAAAGTTCTATGAAAACATGTTAAATACAAAGTTAGAATTAACGGTTTTGTTTGGGACTCAAATGGCATTATTTGATAAAGAGGTTTTTGGCATGAAAAGCTCTCTCATTCAAATCGAAAATTATGAAGGTTCAAATGGCATTAAACCCATCATTTATGTAGACATAATGAACGATACGGTTGAAGCTGTGCTTGAA
>JANPOX010000201.1:0-3102 GCA_031428235.1 Bacteroidia bacterium
TTATCAAAAGAATACACCAGCTTAAAAGAATCTTTATTTGCTTCTGATTTTTCTGTGTAGTAATGGAGAAGATATTCAAATAAATTAACAGGGTAAATTTCTTTGTCGTCTAGCGGAGAATCTGATTTAATCAAACTTGAAGTTGAATGAGATATTTTCTGAATGTCTCGTTCTAGTATTTCTACATACTTACCAAACGTTAAGGTGTGCGCTGTGCTCACTTTTAAATCTTTTAAGTTAGGTATTACAGGATGCACAGATGCCTCTAGTATCTTTTTTATTTCTCTCAGAGACCCGGTAATATTTGATGCCGCACCTGCAAGTGTATGTCTCAAATATGCATTCTGCGATTTTATTTCAGCTTCTAGCCCTAGTATCTGATTATAATAAAGAAATTCTTTTTGCTTCTTATTTACAATTACCTCTACAATTCCCCTGATTTTTGCTTTCTGCTCTTCTAAGGAAGGCAATTCAATTTTCAATGATAAAAAATCCTCAACTCTTAATCTTGCGATGCCGGAGCCAATAAACAATGATTGCATTTGCTCAGCAACTAATGGAGAATTAAGCTCCACAATTAAATACTCTTTATTTATTTTAGTCTCGTCAATCTTAAAAGCCATCACATTTTGCTGTAAAATGATTGGCTCATCTACATAATTAAAATAAGAAGGCTTTAATTTTTCACCGAGGGAAGCTATTAGCAGGCAAGATTCTTGAATAAGTGTTTCGGTACCTGTAAATTTATAATCATTTGCTTCGTAGTCAAGCTTTAGATCAAACTCGTATGGTTCGTTAATTAGATCTTTGATCCGTACTATTTTATGTAACTTTTTCTCGCCATTATACCGAGAGCCTCTCAGTCTTGTCAACACGTTCCTTAATTCTATTCCATCAAAATCCTGTTTAAAATAACGTAATACGCTTAAATTATAATCTTCTAAAATGATTCCTTTATTCTCTACAAATCTTACAAATTCAGAATTTTCACTGGTCTCCATCACTATCAGCAAGCGCTTATAATCTAGAACTTTATTCCTCTGCTTTGTGTCTACTACAAAATCAGAACCGTTTACAAACCTGATCTTTCCCTTATGCTCTTTGTTTTTATCAATTACAAAAATAATGATCGGAATGGCAGTATGAAAAAGCAGTCCCGCAGGCAAAGAGATAATAGTAGAGATCAAATCATTTTCAACCAAATATTTTCTTAATTCTTGCTCCGCTCCGGCTCTAAAAAGAAAGCCGATGGGTAGTACACCAATCAATTTGCCATCGTGTCTTAATACTTCTAATCCTTTCTCGATAAAGAAATGTTCGGCTGTTTTGATGAGTCCAAATTTCCCTTCAAGATTATTTGGTAGTCGCATACCAAATGGCGGATTGGCAATTACGAGGCTATACTTAAATACCTCATGATCTGTATCGCCACCCTTTATATGAGGTATATTCAAATGCATGCTCCAGTTCGTAAAAGAATCCTCATGTAAAAAAAGAGACTCATTTGCATAATGATTAGCTATAAGTCTTAAATAGCCTATTGCCCAAGTCTGCTTATTAATCTCTTGAGCCTTGTATAAAGTTCCTTCTGGAAGAGATAATCCAAAGGAGCAAAATCCGGCGAACGGATTGTACACAACTGAATTTTGAGGTATATCAGCAACTAGACTAAGAAACTGTGTTAATTCTTTAGGTTGTAAAGTTTCACCAGCATATTTCCCATTCGCTTTACTTAGCTTGTAAAGAATAAATTCAAATATCTCCCGAAAGTATTTACCTAAAAGATTTCTATCTACGTTTTTGAAAATGGCGAGTACATCAGCAATCTGCTTCCCTAATTTTTCCAAAGCAGGCTCATAAGCCTGAAAGATTAATTTTAATTCCACCTCATTCTTTCCTGAATACTCAGCCACGATATACTGAATATCTTCTGCCTTGCTAACTGTTTTTAAAGTTTTTTCATCAAGCACTCCTTCATTAACAAGCGTTAATAAATACAACACAACAGAATATTCATTGGGGTCAAGTTTCCCACGCACCACATCAATTGATTTCCACAAAAGATCTTGAATGGTTTGAAGGTCACTGGGCTTGTTAGCGTCAAAATTTTTACTCATAATAAATTGCTTTTTTTGATTACGATGTAAAAATGAAAAGGAACTGTGCATTGTATCTGCATAGCTTAAATATAATTTAAAAGTAGCTTTTCAGCCTTATTTTTTATAGCATCTGCAAGGGCTATAGGTTGTAAAATTGTTAGTCCTTCGCCCATTGAAAATAACAGCGAAATCAATTCATAATTTATATGTAGTTGAAGTTCAATAGCCACATAATTGCTCCCTTTTTCTTTAATCTTTTGAGAGCCGTGCAATGGTTTTGATTCAACATATGGCCAAAGCTTGTCTGAAACCTTTATCAATATTTTTTCCGGTTCGGTGCTATCTGGGACTGATACACCAATTGCGTCTTCAAAGTAACTATCAAAAATCAGTTCACTTTCTATAAACTTTGCGGAGCAATCATTAATTTCCAAAACCCTGTCAATAGCAAAGTTTGTAATTTTTGTTTCAGAATCAATTCGTCCAAAAAGAAACCAGCGGTTATTATATTGTTTCAAAAAATATGGACTGAAATTGTAAGCACTACTTTCAAGTTGATTAAAACCTCTGTAAGTAATTTTCAAAATCCTTTTATTCAGTATCGCATGGAATATTTCAGCAAAATATTCTAATCCTTTTAAATATTCATTTTGCTCAAATTGTATAATTTGTTCTGGAGAAGTATTTAATTTCAAGGAAGATTCAAGTCTCACAAGCATTTCATCAATCCAACCAAACTGTGGCATTCCTTTAAACCTTGACAACGTTAACAAAACCTCCTTTAATTGAGTTTCTTCTGCTTCATTTAAAAGAGTATTGTTTATAGAAAAAGAAGTATCAATATATCGGTAGAGAACTTTTCTCCCATCTTTAATACGATTAAGTTCTATAGACCAGCCTTGCACACTCTCCATAAATTTAATGTCTTCAAAAACCTGCCTTCTGCTAATATCTATATCACTACCGGAATATTCATAAATGGCCGCACTGCAAGCTTTCATCA
>JANPOX010000202.1:0-3802 GCA_031428235.1 Bacteroidia bacterium
GAAATAGAACTCGAAATATTATGCCTGTTTGATTTAAACTCGGCTTCACCTCATGCAAATTTTTTTTATAAAAAACATAAAAGCTTAAATACCCCTATCACTTTTTTCTTTGATCTACTTTTTAATAAGAAATCTCTTTTAGATAAATTAAAAGGCAAACTGAGTGGTAAAATTAGTCTTTCGCTGAAACAAAAGATTTTAAATAATTATCTTAAGCAATTTGATGACGTTTTTTTTATGGGTGAATATACGTACCAATATTGTGAAAAAATAGTTTATCCGGAATCACTTAATAGAATAAATATTTTCGTGATGAGCGCAAGGTTCCAAGGTGAAGTGTTCAGGGCTATTAATAAAAAAACAAATTACTTATTCATAACTTGTTTTAAAGATGATGCAGAAATACTTTACGAATTTGAATCTTTTGAAAAATATCATCATATATATTTTCCTTTAACTTTCGAGGTAACCAAAGAAGACAAAACGTGGCGATTTAATGATATTCGCAAACAAAAAAGAATAGGCATTTTTACAAGGTTATCCGCGGCTAAGCCAATTGATCCTTTTCTTTACACATTTCAGATTTTGTTATCCCAGCTACCAGGTATTGAACTGCACATATACGGAGGAGGCAACCCCGAAGAGGCGGGTTATAACAGATATATCAGGCACCTTGGATTAGAAAATAAAGTGTTTCTTAGAGGTCATCAGGAAAATATGGTGAGTATCATAAAATCGGATGAATTGGATCTAGTCTGGTTTCAAGGCATTTTGAACAAACCTGCAGGTTATGCAGCACTTGATGTAGGACTCACAGGAACCCCACAATTATTTTGGGATTTTTTTACCGGGATAAACCCAGAAATTAATAACCTGAATTGCATTTTCCCTCATTTTAAAAGCGTTGTATTATTTGCTAATGCGAGTAAACAAATATTGACCGAGAAAGATAAAGCCCAACAATTATCAGAAAGGCAGTTCAATGAGATTTATATTAACAGAAATATTGATTATTTGTTTAATAGTATTGAATATTTATTCAAATAATGTGTTTCAATTTTTTCCGCTTACAATAACTCTAAATTATTATTCATCCTATAACAAAACTTTCTAGTCTAGAATTAATTTCTTTATAATGAAAAACAATTCTCTATTAATTTTCACAATTAATTTCCCCTATGGAAATGGAGAGTCTTTTTTGATTAATGAAATAAATATTTTATCGAGTAAATTTAAAACTATCTATGTTTTTCCGATTAAATTCCTTAATCAAGAATCAGAATATAATTTGCCTACAAACGTTGAGGTGGTTAAATTTAATATGTTTCAGCCATATAATAGAGTAAAAATTTTAATCAAAAATTTTCGATTAATTTGTTCAATTTATTTAACGGAATTTTTTTATAGTAAATCTAAAATAAAGTATATCAGTCAATTTTTGCACACATTTAATAATTTAACTCATAAAATTTCAGCTTCTGATAATTTTTATAATTTGTTAAAACAAATGCAAATAAATAAACCAGTAGCATACTCCTACTGGTTTAATCAATGGCCTTTAATTTTATCTATCGTTAAAGCTAAACATCAGCACTTAAACATATATACTCGTATTCATGGTATGGACGTTTATGAAGAACAACATTACCGAAAAAATTTCTTTTATCAATTCCGTGTATTTCAATTAAAACGCATAAAAAAGGTATTTGCTATATCATCACATGGTAAACTTCATTTAGAGAGAGCTAATCGTGTATCCGTTAATAAAGTAGTGCTTTCCCGTTTAGGAACAAAGGATTTTAGCTTAAATAAAATGGAGAATTTGAACTTTTTCAGAGTTGTTTCATGTTCTTCATTTCTTCTTTACAAACGTGTTGATTTAATTGTCGATATTTTAAGTCAATGTAATATTAAAGTGGAATGGGTTCATTTTGGTGATGGAGAATTAAAAGATGATATTCTAAAAAAAGCAAAATTGTTACCATCTCAAATTTCATTTAAATGGATGAGGTTTAAACCAAATTCATTTGTAATGGATTATTATCAAAATAATCACGTGGATTTATTTATTAATGTAAGTTCATCCGAAGGGATTCCGGTTTCTATAATGGAAGCGCTTAGTTTTGGGATACCTGTAATTGCTACAGATGTGGGTGGTGTTTCAGAAATTGTAAATGTAAAAACTGGGTTTTTAATTGATAAAAATTTCGAAACCAAAACGGTGGCACAAATAATCGAAGAGTATTCTGTTTCTCCAGATGAATCAAAATTGAGGTTAAGACAAAGTGCTAGATTATTTTGGGAACAAAACTACAGTGCTGATGTAAATTACAATAAATTGAGTTTAGAATTAATATAGAGGGATATGTGTGGAATAGCAGGCATTTATAAATTTAATAGTAACTCCGTTTCTTTTAATGACTTAAAAAAAATGACGGACTCTATTATTCACCGTGGTCCGGATGGAGAAGGACATTGGATAAGTCCACAAAAAACCATAGGATTTGGTCACAGACGTCTTTCTATTATTGATCTTTCTGAAAGTGGAAAACAGCCTATGCATTATGCGGATGGACGATATTCCATAACCTTTAATGGAGAAATTTATAATTACATTGAACTTAAAGAAGAACTTATAAATAAAGGTTATCAGTTTATTTCTGATAGTGATACAGAAGTGTTATTGGCATTATATGATAATAAAAAAGAAAAGTGTTTACATGATTTAGACGGAATGTTTGCCTTTGCTATATGGGATGAAAAAGAACAACAGTTGTTTTGCGCAAGAGATAGATTTGGGGAAAAACCCTTTCATTATTTTATAGATAAGGATCAGTTTGTTTTCGCGTCGGAAATAAAACAGTTTTGGGCTTATGGCATTCCAAAAAAAATATCTGAAAAAAAGATCCAAAACTATGTAGGGTACGGTATTATTGATGATGATGCGAATCCCTCATCTACTTTTTATGATACTATTATGCGATTGGATGCCGCACATTATATGTGCATTACCTCTGATGGTGAAATTAAAACACATAAATATTGGGAAATAGATTTAAATGCTAATACATTTGAAGGATCATTAGAGCAGGCCTCTTTAAAATTTCGTGAATTATTAAAGGATTCTGTGAAATTGCGTTTGCGTTCAGATGTTGCGGTAGGTTCTAGTCTTTCGGGAGGTTTAGATTCTTCAAGTATTGTGATGTTAATAGATCAATTGAAAGGAGATTCTCAAAAACAAAATACATTTTCGGCAAGGTTTAAAAATTTTGTGAAAGATGAGGGAACGCACATCGAAACAGTTGTAAAATCATGTAAGCGTATAGAAGCAAATTACATATGGCCAGATGAAAATTATTTTTTAAATGTATTAGATAAGGTAGTTTATCATCAAGACGAACCATTTGGCTCAGCAAGCATCGTTGCTCAATATGCAGTGATGGAATTGGGGAAGCAAAAAAACGTTACAGTATTATTAGATGGACAAGGGGCAGATGAATATTTAGCAGGTTATTTAAGGTATTATAAATTATACCTAAATCAATTATATGTGATTAATAAAAAATTACATTTTAAGGAAAAGGAAAATTATGTATCTAAGCATCAATCAGCATCTCCATATATTCCTTTTTATGAAAAAGAATCTTTAAGAATGAAATTGGGGCGTTATAAGTCCGCATTCACTGGTACATATGCACCATATAATACATTAAGCCTTAAGCAAGAATTAAAAAAAGATACAACATCCGGAGAGTTAAAAAGGTTATTACGTTTCCATATACAGTTTCAGTGCCCGAAACCG
>JANPOX010000203.1:0-2333 GCA_031428235.1 Bacteroidia bacterium
CGCTAATACAACCACAGAAAAGGGATTAAAAGTAAAGGCAAAAGAAGATAAGAAAGAGTACGCCAAAGGAATCAAAATCACAACAGAAGAAATGGAGATGGTAAAAATAAAAAGAAATGATTTTAGGGGTGAATGGAACTATACAATATCGCCTTAAAATGTATCAATTATTTTTTAACAGATACAAAGTTTAAAATTTGTCATGTTAAAAAACAGGTTCTTCGCTAAAAAGTATGGGTAAGACAAAAAAGGATATTTTTGTTTTATGGAATTAACAAATTTATCAGATGCCCTGAAAGAGCTATTAGCAGTTTCAGAGCCATGGCAACTAGGAAAGATTAATTTACAGCGAAAGAACAAGGTTGTCGATGTATTTGTAAACTTTAAAAAGGGGTCAAAATTTATCTGTTCTTCCTGTGGTAAGGAATGTAAAGTTTACGATACCAATGAACGTAGATGGCGTCATCAGGATTTGTTTGAATACCGTTGTTACCTGAACATTAAAGTGCCACGAACGGATTGTTCGCTCTGTGGCGTTAAGGTAATAAATCAAGTTCCTTGGGGTCGAATAAATAGCCACTATAGTTTTTTTTTTGAGCAGAAAATAATGAGTTTTATAGCGGAAATGAGTATGAGTGCGGTAAGCAAAGAATTAGGCGAGCCGGATAATAATTTATGGAGGGTGTTTAATCACTATATAAAACAAGGTCTTGAACATCAAATAGAGTTGTCTCAAACTAAACGCATTGCCGTAGATGAAACAGCCCAAAAGCGCGGTCACAATTACGTTACAATATTTACAGATTTAGATACTGGCGAAGTTATTTTAGTTGAACCAGGCCGAAAAAAAGAAGTATTTTCGAAGCTTTATGGTTGGTTGTTTGATAAAGGAGGGCATCCTAAAAACATAGATCTTTTCAGCATGGATATGTCCCAAAGTTATAAAGCCGGACGCAAGGAATATTTTCCTAATGCAGAAGTATGTTTTGATAAATTTCATATAAAAAGTGGCGTTAATGAAGCATTAGACAAAGTTCGAAAGGAAGAAGTTAAATACACTGATGAATTGAAAAACACAAAATATATTTGGTTAAAAAACGAACAAAATTTAACCGCCAAACAGCGGATATTATTAAATGGCTTTTTAGTAGAAAGCACTTCAAAAACAGCAGAGGCATACAAATTAAGATTAAGTTTTGATCAGCTATGGCAGGTGCAGAAAAGTGCCGCAGAAAGTTTATTAAATCTATGGATGCAGAAAGCAATAGATTCTACCCTCAAACCCTTTAAACAATTTGTAGGTACATTAATAAACAATTATGACGGTGTATTAAAATCAATAACAAGTAAAATAACAAATGCTGTTGCAGAAGGCTTAAACAGCAAAATGCAATTGGCAAGAAGTAGAGCGAGAGGGTATAGAAATACAGAGAATTTTATGAACATGATTTACTTTTTAGGAAATGATTTTATTTTCTTTACCCATTAAGAATGGCGAAGAACCAAAATTAAAGTGTTCTTCATTGAATATCTGGAAAATTCCAAAAGTAACCTTTTTAAACAAATACTTGTTCTTTCTCAGAACTTTTATGGCCGTTTAGTAAATATGAGAAAAACATCTCATGATCATTATTATAAGGGTGTACGACAAATATCCCTTTTTATCTTTTCAAACCTCTGAATATGCCGATAAAACCGGGAAATCCTAGACATATTTAGGCTTCACCCATAACCCTTCTCCTGTAGGAGAAGGGAACACAACCTCGAAGAATACTTCTACATTAATATTTCAAATCTCCCATCTAAACGATTCAATTTTAAATTGCGCTCCCCTCTCCTACAGGAGAGGGGTCGGGGGTGAGGCTAAAACAGAGGAGAAAATAACAAACCCTTCAAGGGAAATTTGTCGTACACCCGCTTGTCATTGCATTCACCACTAAAAGATACTTTTGGGACAACCCCGTTTTTTTTTCAACTGAAACGAATTAATTCCCTGCAGTTGGTCTTTTAAACGCATTCATTAAATTTTTGGCCGCGAATTCCTGTGCCATAGCGGCCTGCGGAACTAGAGGCGCCATACCGAAGAATTCATGGGTAGCGCACTCGTAAGGTCTTGTATCCATTTTATTGCCTGCTGCTTTTAGTTTCTCCATCAGCATATAACTATCACTTTGTAATGGATCAATTTCGGCAATAATAATAGTGGTTGATGGAAGACCTTTTAAGTTAGCAGCAACAACATTGATCATGGTGTTTTTGGTTTCTTACATATTGTACATATAGTTTTTGAAGAACAATTCAATCATTGGTTTGTTTAATGTTTTTTAGTCAGC
>JANPOX010000204.1:0-2569 GCA_031428235.1 Bacteroidia bacterium
AAATTTGCCATGTTAGTTTTTTATGGATAACAAATATATACAAAATAGATTTTTACTTTTTTAAAGAAATGAACATTGTTCCGCAACTCAACAAACTAATCATGAAGACCGTAGAGTTAATCATTCCATCCTTACAGTTAAATAATTATTTTTATCCCGGCGGGGTTTTCGCACGAATAAAATGTTGACATGGATTTGATTAAAGCGAATAGTTCATGTGAGATTAACCAGGGCGAGGGACAAAATTCCCGCTTATTTTGTTATTCAATATCTACTTCTTCAAATTCAGGTATTCCCACTTCCGGTGATACATTTGCCATCTCCAGTTTAAAATTATAGAGCCTGCTGGTAATGCCCCATTTAATAGATGATTTTACGTAATAGGCTTTCCCAAACTTTACATTCACCTTCACCGCAGATTCATCTTTTAATAATTTGCTTTTCACCTCAAATGTTCCTTCTTTAAGTATTTTAAATATATAGCCTGAATTATTTTTAGCAACACACATTAAATTGTCATCGAAATAAACAAAGTAATTGCCCAATGAATTGCTGAGTTTCTTTGGTCTGTATAAATACAATACCGCATACTTTGAAGTGTCGCTAAATTTTGCCTTCTTTAATATGGAATTATTTGCCACCGGTTTAAATACTTCATTACTTACTCGATTAATTTTCTCATTAAGCCACATCGTATCTGTTTGAATAGGCAAATCCGAAACTTTATCTACGTAGCCTTTAAAAAGATAGTAGTCTTTAGTAATGCGTCCGATTTCATATACCAGCTTGTGCTTTTTTATAAATTTTAGATTTTCTTCAGGGATCGGCCGATTGCCAGAGATATATTTCAAACTATATACACATTCATCAACCCATTTAATTTGCCAGAGAATGGAATCTCCAGTTTTTGAATTGATTTCACGTACAAATTCTCCTTCCCTAATATTTACGTCGTGATCCGCGGAATTTTTTGGATAATAATGAAATATGCCGTATTTCAAATCCTCACAGGTAGGTGTTTTTATTTGAGCAGATATTACAATTGGCAAAAATGCAAAACAGAAAAAGCAGGAAATAATTTGATAGGAAGTTAATTTATACATAGGGTGATAACTTTTTTTAGCTGTTGGTAAAATTATGACTTCTTTGCCTAGGCTTGTGTCTCTCGAGACATTCGCTCCGGTTCTTTTCAAATTTAATGGTTGCCGCTATCTCAAATAAAGAAAAGTTTTGTTTTCGTGCGCCATATACGCAGGCAAAAGGAAGGGGCTAGGGTTAGCAATGAATCTAAAAAAATGCTTTTGCATTACTAGCTAATTCTAAAGAAGGAATCTTTTTACACCTAAAGCTTTATCATTACATTGTGTAATAACCGAAATTATCCATGGCTGCTCATTTGGAAAGAATAATTAGAATTTACAATCGTCTGCGCCGAGGACCGGTTACGATTGATGTGTTGATCAAATGGGCTACAAATGCAGGAATAGAAGTAGGTGTTAGGCAATTGTACCGAGACATTAATCAATTGAAAACTTTACAAATTGCCGAGGGGGAAAATGTTGTGGAATTTACCGATGAGAAAAACCGAAAAACATGGAAGTTAGAATACAAAGCAGAAGCAGGGAAACTTACGCCCTATGATATCAATTCATTTTTCTTATTAAAAAACTTCGCTCCATTTGCTGTGGTGGAAGAAAGAAAAGCATCCATTGAGAAAATTGAAAAGATATTTTATAAGAATTTTTCTAATAATGAGTATGAAAAGTATGTGCAGGCAAATGAACTTTTTTTACGGCACAGCAACTATAACGAAAATAAATATGGGCCATTTGAACACAAACAAATTGAAGATTTAATTTGGGCATTGCACAACAGCAGAATTATTATTATAGAACAGGACTTTATTAACTCTGCAAACAATAAAATTATTGACAGCGATTTTCCTATAGTATTTCGCCCAATGGAACTTGTATTTCACCGTGGGCGGATTGCTATTTCCGGAATAAACAAAAAGGAAAAACTTCTTACTTTCTCTATTGATAAAAATTTTGTGTTTACCCTTACTAATGAACAATTCAACAGAAAGAAATACTTAAATGCATACACAGAAAAGAGTAAAGAAATTTTTGGAATATCAGATCCTTTAAATAATAGAATTTACAATATCAAATTGGAGTTTACAGATAGTTATGGAGCCTCTATGAAAAGTTTTTACTGGCACCATACAGAAAAATGGAATTTATTAAAAAACGGAAATTACATGTTGCACCTGCAATGTGGTATTGGCCGAGAATTGGTAGGATTTATTGCAACCGGACTTGATAAAATAAAAATTCACCTGCCAAAGATTTTGAAAGACCTGATGATAAAAAAGTTTAAACAGTCTAGTTTAATAAATGAAAAAAACTTGGGAGTAAATGAGCAGCTTGCTAATGAAGACTACTAACTACTTCCCAAGTTACCCCTCGTTAAGTGATATGGAAAAATACTATTAGGTTTATAAAGCCAACCAATTTTTTTGACAGGTCATACCCGGTATTTGGCTTAAGCCATCTTATTTAAATTAAAA
>JANPOX010000205.1:0-5742 GCA_031428235.1 Bacteroidia bacterium
GGAGGTCAAACTACTGTGAGCATTTCTGTTAATCCTTCATCTACAACTATTTATACAATAACGGGAGATGACGGAACATGTCTAGCTACAATAACTGCCACAGTTGATGTGACACCTACACCAACTGTAACTGCAAACTCAGTTACAGTCTGTGCTGGGCAATCCGCAACTTTAACTGCAAGCGGCGCAACTTCTTACACATGGACTCCAGGAAATATAGCAGGTTCTACCTATACCATGAATCCTGTTACCAATACCTTTGTAACTGTTGTAGGCGCTAATGGAAGTTGCACTGCACAAGCAACTCCAACAGTGACCATTGGAACTGCAATATCTATTTCAGTTAATAGCCCGACAATTTGTTCAGGAGAAACTGCTTCTTTAACAGCCAGCGGTGCAACATCTTATACCTGGAATACCGGAGCAAATACAAACACTTTAAATGTTACCCCGCTTTCTATTACAGTATATACTATTACTGGTTCAAATGGAAATTGCAGTGGGTTCAATACTGCAACAGTAACGGTTAATGCATTACCCACCCTAACTGTTAACTCCCAAAATATCTGTTCAGGCCAATCAGCAACACTAACAGCAATCGGTGCAAATACATATACCTGGTCTAACGGAGTAAATGGCCCTTCCCAAACGGTCAACACTTCAACAACTACAATTTATACTTTATCAGGTACTGATGGAAATGGATGTGTTAGCACAGTTGCGTCTTCAACACTGGACGTTTCTGCGACTCCAACCATTAGCGTTAACAACCCTACTATTTGTGCCGGAGACTCTCCAACCTTAACAGCAAGCGGAGCCGGCAGCTATACATGGAGTACTTCTCAAATAACACAAAGTATTACAGTTTCCCCAACAAACACAAGTACCTATTCGGTTGTTGGTTCAAACGGAGCTTGTAGTTCATCTTTCACAACTACTGTTAAAGTTTCACAGTCGCCAACCTTAACCGTTAATGCATTAAACACTTCAGGTTGTGCTCCACTTTGTGTAAACTTTTCAGATATTACCAGTGCATCCTGTTCAACTATTCAATATAATTATGGTGATGGTAGTACAGGAAATACTAATAATCCGATCCATTGTTTTACGAATGGTGGTAATTATACAGTAACTGCAAGCTGCACAAATACTTTAGGATGTTCGTCTACTTATACATTGCCAAGTGTAATACAGGTAGATTTAACACCTGTTGCAGATTTTACTATTCAGGAAGGAAACTTGGTTGTTGTAGGAACGACAGTTCATTATAACAATACCAGCACTAATGCAACTCTTTATAATTGGAGTCTTTGTGATGGAAGCACATCTTCATCACAAAATATAAACATGACCTATCAGGATACCGGAAATTGCTGCATCACTTTATTAGCTTCCAATTCCACCTGCACAAATTCCGCTACTAAATGTATCAACTTTGTAAGAGAAGCTACGATCTCAATACCAAATGTATTTACACCAAACGGAGATGCAAGTAACGAATTATTTAAAATTACATCCACGGGGATCAAAAGTTTAAATTGTGTAATCTATGACCGTTGGGGATTAAAAATGCATGAATGGGACGGAATTAAAGGCTATTGGGATGGTAATGCAAAAAGTGGCGGAGCACCCTCAGGAACTTATTTTTACATTATTAACTATACCGATCAACTGGATAAGTCAACAACTGAAAAAGGTTTCTTAAATTTGTTCCGCGATTAAAAGCCCCGTTCAATGAATGAATTCAGAGAAGAGTTATTGATAAAATTATCTATTCCTATTTATGCTATTGTCATAGGAATAGAAATAATATATAGTTACTGGCACGAAAAAAAATATTATTCCACTAAAGGTTTGTTGTCTAATATTTATTTAACAACGCTTAATTTTTCTCTTGATATTTTAGTAAGGGGAATTTGTTTAGGAGTGCTTTGGTATTTTCAACGCTTTGAATTTACCGGGATTGATAAATCCATTTACCCGTTTCTTTATTGGACAGCCCTGTTATTTGCAGAAGATTTTTTGTTTTACTGGATGCACCGGGTCGATCATTATTGTCGTTTTTTTTGGGCTGTACATGTCACTCATCATTCTTCCGAGGAATTTAATTTAACAGTGGGTTTTCGTTCTTCGGTATTTCAGCCTTTGTATCGTTTTATTTATTTCATTCCCTTATCACTTTTCGGATTTGATCCTTTGGATGTGATGTTCATGTACGCTGCAACGCAGATTTATGGAATTCTCATCCACACAAAAACAGTTGGTAAACTTGGGATTCTGGAATGGTTCCTATCAACCCCTTCTCATCACCGTGTACATCATGCAAGTAACGTCAAATACCTGGATAAGAATATGGGAATGATTTTTATTATCTGGGACAGGATATTTGGAACCTTCGCCAAAGAAGAAGAGGAAGTAATTTATGGATTAACTACTAATTTAAAATCTTACAACCCCATTACAATGGTATTTCATGAATGGCATGCAATTTTTATAGATCTGAAAAAACAAACCTCACTGAAACACAAAATCCTTTACATATTCGGGCCTCCAGGCTGGAGCCATGATGGAACCCGTAAAACGGCGCGCCAATTAAGAGATGAATTAAATAAAAAATAAATAGATTTGTTTATCTTTACATTATTATGGCAAATGTGGTTACTACCATCAAAAATATATCGCATTTTTTAAATACCAAATTATGGCGTTTAAGAATTGATAAGCTGAATAAAAAACAAAGTTTCTTCGTTAAGCAACTTCGTATTTTCATGCTGGCCATTAAAGGTTTTAACGAAGATAATTGTTTATTAAAAGCGTCAGCTCTAACCTATTACACTTTGTTTTCTATTGTACCGGTCATTGCATTAATTTTTGCCATTGCGAAAGGATTTGGATACCAGGAAGACATGAAATCGCAAATTCTTTTAAAGTTTGGGGATCAGCAAGATGTCTTAATGCAGGTTTTTGATTACGCTGATAAAATGTTGGCCAATACACGCGGAGGATTAATCGCGGGTATTGGTGTGATTGTTTTATTATGGTCGGTGATGAAATTGTTAGGCAGTATTGAGGATAGTTTTAATGAAATCTGGGAAATAAAACGTGAACGTACATGGGTCAGGAAAATAACTGACTATCTGTCCATCATGCTGGTTGCGCCTATTTTTTTACTTTTATCCGGAACCATTACTGTCGGACTCAGAACAAGTGTGGAAGCATTTTCATCCGCGCATGTTTATTTTGACCCTATGAGCGCTATACTTCTAAAACTGTTGGCGTTTACTCTAATCTGGTCTATATTCGTCTTTGTATATATCGCCCTGCCTAACACAAAAGTGACTTTCTTAGCCGGTGCCAAAGGTGGTTTAGTTGCAGCTATTTTGTTCGAATTATTGCAGTGGGCTTATGTGGCATCGCAGGTTGGGGTGGCTCAGTACAATGCTATTTATGGCAGTTTTGCTGCCTTACCATTATTTTTAATATGGGTGCAATACTCCTGGTACATTATGCTTTTCGGAGCGGAGCTTTCATTTGCAAACCAAAATGTTGATCATTATGAATTAGAAAATGACATCACCAATATTAGCGATCGGTACAAACGAGTGATCGCCTTATTAATTGCTAATTATGTCGTAAAGAATTTCAATGAAGGAAAACCTTCCTCTACGGCCATGCAAATCGCAAAAAAATTAGACTTACCTATTCGTTTGGCAAGAACTATTATTTTTGAATTTACTGAAACCGGCATCTTTAACGAGGTGAAAACTGCTGTGGATAAAGAAACCGCTTATCAACCCGGAATTTCAGATTCAAAACTTACAGTAAAATATATCATTGATAAACTCGATGAAAAAGGTATCAATGAACTACCCATTGAAGACAGTAAAGAATTGGCTATTGTTAACCGTTTGATGAAAGACATGGATGATGTATTGAATACGACCAAAGGCAATATGTTAATTAAAGATCTGGTGTAAGCATTGAAAAACATTAAAATATTTATTCTTGCTTTCTGTTTATTTCCTTTACTCACATTTTCTTTAGATTCCTTATCAGTTCACAAAAAAAGAAAATTGACTTTAGGCATTTCTTCTTTAGCACTCACTACAGGTTCATTAATTTATTTAAATCAAGCCTGGTATCAACAATATAACACCTCTAAATTTCACACCTTTAATGATAATGAAGAATGGTTTCAGATGGATAAATGCGGCCATGCTTTTACTACTTATCAAACCGGACGATTAATGATGAATGCCATGGAATGGGCGGGTTATTCAAAGAGAAAACAAATATTGATTGGTGGATTAAGCGGTTTTGCATACCTGAGTATTGTTGAAGTAATGGATGGATATAGCGATGGTTGGGGATTTAGTTGGGGAGACATAGGTGCTAATGCTATTGGAAGTGGTTTTGTTATTGGTCAAAAAGCATTATGGAAAGAACAACGAATGCAGCTAAAATTTTCTTTTTATTCTTCTAACTATGCCCAATACAGGCCAGACCTTTTAGGCGAATCATTTGCCACGCAAATTTTAAAAGATTATAACGGTCAGATTTATTGGCTAAGCATCAATCCTTCTACCTTTATGAAAAAAGAAACCAGATTTCCCAAATGGTTAAATGTGGCATTCGGATACGGCGCCAATGGCATGTTGGGAGCGCGGTATAATAATATTGCTATTGTAGATAAAAACGGTAAGGTCACAAATTTTAACCGTTATCGACAAGGTTATTTTTCACTGGATGTTGATTTAACCAGAATCAAAACTAATTCAAAAGTTTTAAAGTCTGTTTTCTCTTGTTTGAATATGATCAAAATTCCATTTCCTAATTTAGAACTAAGTGAAGGAAAAATGAAGTTTAATTATTATTAATCGTTATTAGGAAAAAAGATGGGCGCATTCCTGTAAGAGGCAGACAGGAAACGGGCTGTCGCTTCTCACGCCAAGGCGTGATTTGCAAGAGGCAGGCAACAGGATTTACGCTTGCATCCCTTGCGCGAGGATTTATTTCAAAACTGAAATGTAAGTTCCAAAGATAAAGTAAATACGCGTGAGGGATTGAGGCATTGTTTGAGCTCTTTTAATTTGTCCCAAAGGGCAAATTAAAAAGCGAGTGCTGAAAGCCCGACCCGCAGGGACACGCCCAATTCTTATAACCACATTCAACAAAATTCTTGCACTACTCTTATTTTCTATTTACATTTATTTCATCAATCACAATAAATTGAAACTATGCAATTATACTCTATAAATACCGGACATTTTAAATTAGACGGTGGCGCTATGTTTGGCGTAGTTCCTAAATCCATCTGGAACAAATCAAATCCTTCAGATGATAATAACATGTGTAGCTGGGCCATGCGTTGCTTGTTAATACAAGATGGTAAACGTTTGATTTTAGTGGATAACGGTATGGGAAATAAACAGGATGATAAATTCTTTGGCTACTATTATTTGCATGGAAATGATACACTCGATCTTTCTTTAGCGAAACATGGGTTTCATAAAGATGATATTACGGATGTGTTTCTAACGCATTTGCATTTCGATCATTGTGGTGGAAGTATTTCTTACAATGCAGATAGAACAAAATTAGAACCTGCTTTTAAAAATGCGAAATACTGGTGTAATGAAAAACATTGGAAATGGGCCGTTAATCCTAATCCCCGTGAAAAAGCAAGTTTTATAAAAGAAAATATAATTCCTATTAAAGAAAGTGGACAATTAAATTTTTTGG
>JANPOX010000206.1:0-4291 GCA_031428235.1 Bacteroidia bacterium
TTTTCTACTTGTTCAATTTGTTCAATTTCTTCAGACATATTAATTTAAAATTTTGAGTTGCGAAGATAAATAAAATTATCTACTATAAAAAAGAAAATAGCCCTGTTTTTAACCTTTAAAAGTTAATTACTACTCTGTTACGGCAATATCTCTCACTAAATTATCTTTCTTGGTAAGAGTAACAGATAAACCGCCACTAACTTCGTAGGGAGGGGGTACATCTAAATCGCGGCCAACAGCAAAAATGTAATAGGTTCCTTTATAAAAAGTAATGCTGTAGTTCCCGTTGGCATCAGCCTGAACATAAGTATCATACGATGTATATTCTTTGCCAGGAAATTCAGAGCTGTTGTATTTTATATAGACGTAAGCATCAGGTACAGGTTTCTCATGATGCTTCACAGTGCCTTTCAGAGTGGCTTTACCACCTGTTTGATTTTTTTTACAGGAACCCGATAGGATGATTAATGAGGCGAATATGAAAAACTTTGCTACTATATTCATTTTATAACGTTTTATTTTTTTTGAAATTACTCTCTATCCAACAATTTTATTTAAAAGCTAAGGGTCAAAATCTAGCTTAATTTAACAGCAATTTACTCTACAAACCAGCCAATTAAGCGTCTGCGTAATTTACCGCTGTATGTCTGCGTTTGATAATCGGTATAATTATTTGTGGCATTAATACATTTGGCAAATTGTTTTACACGGTACCTAACTTCTTCACTCAATAAGTCAAATAATTCAAAGGCTTCATCAAAATCAGCAGCGTTATCTTTAATTCTGCCGAAATGATCATCCAGTGATTGATCCAGCACCGTTTGTGGTTTTAATCCTTTTCTTAAACATTGTAAATAACGTTCACGCACAATAAATGCTTCCGCAGATGAATTTAAGAAACGAGCTTTAATATCTTCCGGTAATTCATAATCATTTTCTAACTCATAATCCCATTCATCTTTGTAGCGTTGCTCCAGGTACAAATGTGGGGCTACAAACACATGTTTCCAATCAATGGGATACTGCCATAAATTAAAACGGCGGGAATTGTTACCGAGATCAACAATATTAAATTTCTTTTTATTTGGTAAAACACGTGATCCACGGCCAATCATTTGATGGTATAGAGTCAGGGATTTTGTAGCACGATTTAAAATGATGGTTTCCACTTCAGGTTCATCGAAACCGGTAGTTAAAATACTTACAGAACTTAAAATACCATCTTTTGTATTTCTGAACCAATCCAGAGTTTCTGCACGGTCTCTATCACTAAAAGTACTATCCAGGTATTTGATAGGATATCCTTTAGCCTTAAACATATTATAAACGGCAATACTTGTTAAAATACCTGCATTAAAAATCAGTGTTTTAGTTCCTTTCCCGATTTCTTCATAAGACTCCAGTAATTTGCCCTGCATGATGGCCTGGGTATAGAGCATTTCGTGTGAGCCGGTAGTAAACTCACCATTATTACCAATGCGCAACGTACTTAAATTTACATCATTGGAATAGGTAACCCCTTCTGCAAGGAAGCCCTGTTCAATTAAAGAAGCAATACTTTCGCCAACAATAATTTCTTTATAAGTTTGATAGAGTGGTAATTTTTTATTGCTGCTTAATGGTGTTGCTGTAACTCCCAAAATATTAACATTCTCAAAGTAATGGAATATTTTACGGAACGAATTATAATGCGCCTCATCAACAATCACTAAACCAATATCTTCTAAAAACTGCTCATCTTCCTGCAAACGGTTATTCAATGTCTCTACTAATGCTGTGAAACTCTGAAATTCGGTTTGTTGAGTTAAGGATTTTACTTCTGAATTAATGACCTTGTTTTTGATACCAAGTCCAACCAATACATCGGATGTTTGTTTACTTAATTCAATGCGATGCGTTAATATTAAAACTTTACGGTTAAAGTGGTTAATATAACGTTTGGCAATTTCAGAAAAAATGATTGTTTTTCCGCCACCTGTTGGAAGCTGAAATAAAATATTTTCGTTTGCCTTGGCTTCTTTTAATTTATTGAAAATTGTATTTACGGCCTCTTCCTGATAAGGATATAATTGACGGGTCGATATAGTTTCTTCAGTTTCCAAAGTTCAAAAAAATGAGCCTATAAACTTAGGATTTTTTTTGGTTCAGGAGTGAAAATTATGAAAATAAAATGCAAAGAGTTATCGACAATAATTCGAATTAGAACTTTTTTAAAATTGGCTGGTGTTAATTCAAAAATAATTTATGAATTAAAACACTTCATCAATATCATTACGTCTTATAATATCTGTACTTGGCGCATCATCATCATCCCACTTGGTAGATTGAATTGTTTTTGTGGTTGGTTGCGATAAAAAATCTGTGTTTTGTGCAATACCTGAGCCACCTGAATTGCCAGAATAAATATCTGATCCTTCATTATAATCCAAATCAGTAAACTTAGCAAACTGACCAATAAATTTCAATGACACATCCACAATAGATCCATGCCTGTTTTTGGCAATAATAATTTCTGCCCTGTTTTTAGTAGGCTGATTATTTTCATCAAATTCAATACCGTAATATTCAGGACGGTAAATAAACATAACCATATCCGCATCTTGCTCAATTGCACCGGATTCACGTAAATCACTTAACTGAGGTCGTTTGCTGCCTCCAGGCCTGTTTTCAACCTGACGACTTAACTGAGATAATGCAATGATTGGTATTTCCAATTCTTTGGCGAGTGATTTTAATCCGCGAGAAATTGCTGAAATCTCCTGCTCACGGTTTCCTTTACTATCAGGTCCGCCACTCATTAACTGTAAATAATCTATAATAATAAGAGAGATATTTTGCTGTTCTTTTAAACGACGAGCTTTAGCTCTTAATTCAAAAATGGATAGGGCAGGGGTATCATCAATATATAACGGAGCAACAGATAATTTTTTGATACGTTCATTTAACTGAACAAATTCATGGTTATCTAAGTTTCCTTTTAAAATCTTATCCTGGTTAATTTCAGTTTCAGAAGAAATCAAACGTTTTACCAATTGCAACGAAGACATCTCTAATGAAAAAATAGCAACCGGCTTATTAAATTCAACCGCTGCATTTTTAGCCATCGTAACAACGAAAGCTGTTTTACCCATACCGGGACGAGCTGCTAAAATCAACAGATCCGATTTTTGCCATCCACCGGTAATTCTATCCAATGCGGTAAATCCAGAAGGAACGCCTAATAAGCCATCTTTTTGTTGAGCGGCCAATTCAATTTCAGTAATAGCCTGAGCAATTAAAGAAGTCATGCCGGCATGCTGTTTACGAACATTTGAATCTAATATCTCAAAAATATGTTGCGTAGTAGCATCGAGTAGTTCAAAAACATCTGTACTGTCTTCATAAGCCGATTTAATTGTTTCTGTACTTATACGGATCAATTCACGCTGTAAATATTTTTGAGCTACAATCCGTGCATGGTATTCTATATTGGCTGAGGAGGCAATCCGATTCGTTAATGAAGAAACATAAAATGATCCACCAACTAATTCCAATTCCCCACTGCGCTTTAATTCCTGGGTAACAGTTAAAATATCTACAGGCTCAGAACGATTAAATAAATTATAAATCGCTTTAAAAATTGTTCCATTTTGTTCCTTATAAAAACTTTCTGGTGAAAGCACGTCAATAACAGTACTCAACGCATCTTTTTCCAAAAGCATAGCACCTAAAACCGCCTCTTCTAATTCAATAGCTTGTGGTTGTAATTTACCAACTTCATTTGCTGTTAAAGGGGTATATAGTTTTTTACGGGTTTTGTTTTGGTTATCGAAATTCTGCATAGGTTTTTGTACGGGAGGGTAAAAATGGTCATTTATTCTAATAATTGAATTTAAGGTTTTTTCCGGCAGGGAACAAGACTTAACAATTGACTAACACAATTTTTTAATCAACTGATAATCAGCTTTAGAATTGTTAGTAACGCAGGATAGCCGAACAATTTTGTTAAGAAGTGAACGATAAAACTTTTTAACAATGTCTTTTGTTAATTCATCCTGAAGTAATTTATTGATTTAATAAATACCTTTAACTATCCAAATGCTTTGATAAATCTTAAAAACATATTCGTTAAGTCATTTCTCTTAATCACATTGTTGTTTTTGACTTTCAACGTGCATTGTCAAAGTCGTTATGAAAAAAAGTTTTTACGGTTCTATAATTCACAAAGTTTAGCAGGAAAGGTAAAATCTTTTGATACCCTTAATAATTCATATAAGCTTAAATTTTATCCATTAATTAAAAATGATCTTGA
>JANPOX010000207.1:0-12706 GCA_031428235.1 Bacteroidia bacterium
TACTGAATGTGACCGAACGATCAAAGAACTTGGCCAATATAATATAGGAACTATTCTTGATTATAGTGTTGAAGGTAAAGAAAGTGAAATTGATTTTGACGCCTGTTGCAAAGAAACAATTGAAACCATTCACAAAGCTAAAAATGATGAGTTCATTCCCTTTTGTGTTTTTAAAGTTACAGGACTAGCACGATTTTCCTTATTAGAAAAAGTAAGTTCAAAAAAAAGATTGTCTGATATTGAAAACTCTGAGTTTGAGAAGGTAAGACAGCGTGTTCATTTGATCTGTAAAGAGGCACATGCTGCTAACAAACCTGTGTTTATTGATGCTGAAGAGAGTTGGATTCAACCAGCGATTGATGATTTAGCGGATGAGAATATGGCCTTGTTTAATAAAGAAAAAGCGATCGTATATAATACATTTCAATTATACAGAAAAGACCGTTTAGAGTTTTTAAAAGAAACTATTGCAAAAGGCAAAGCTAACGGCTTTCATGTTGGCGCTAAATTAGTTCGTGGCGCTTATATGGAAAAAGAGAGGGCACGTGCTATTGAAAAAAATTATCCTTCACCAATTCAAGATTCAAAAGAAAAGTCTGATATTGATTATAATGCGGCACTGGATGAATGTTTGAAAAATATTGCTATAATTGGATTATGTGCCGGTACCCATAACGAAAAAAGCAGTTTATTTCTGGTTGAATTATTGAATAAATATGCAATTTCTCCTTCTGATAAACGTATTTTCTTTTCTCAATTATTAGGTATGAGTGATCACATCAGTTACAATCTTGCGCTTGCAAATTATAATGTGGCTAAGTATGTGCCTTATGGTCCGGTTAAAGAGGTGTTACCTTATCTGATTCGCAGAGCGCAGGAAAACACATCTGTGAAGGGTCAAACAGGCAGAGAGCTCAGTTTGATTATTAAAGAAAAACAAAGAAGACGTCAATAAAAAAATCCCTTCTGCTAAATAGCGGAAAGGATTTTTAGTTTAATCTATCTTTTGAAAATTATTCAGTAGGTTTTGGAGCTTCTTTATTTTGTTCTTTGAAAGCTTCAAAGTCAAACGTTAAGGTAAAACGTAAGGTGTTTTGTAATGGATTACGCTGAGTGATTGGCATCAGATAAGCCATATCCAAACCAAAAACATTATATCTTAAACCAATACCTGCAGTAAAAAATTTACGGTTACCTTTTGTTTTAGATTCGTTAAAATAACCTGCCCTCACTGCAAATGTTTTAGCATACCAATATTCAAAACCAATGCTATAATTAATTTCTCTTAATTCTTCTTTACCACCACCCGGTGCATCGTTAAAAGACTGGAGCATTCCTTTTGCAATGCCTACATCAGGATTTTTTCCTGCGGCGATAACTTTTTCGCCCGTAGCAGGATCAATTGCATCATAAGGTGTTTCGTTACCTAAAGAATCTAAAGCTTTTTGATAAACAGGTTGAGTTGGAACTAATAATTTATTAATATCGCCATAAATACCAAAGGTATTTGTTTCATCAATTTCAAATTTAAGTCCGCCACCTAAGCGCATATTAATTGGTATAAAATCTTTCTTAACTGAGTAAGAAACTTTAGATCCAATATTGCTAATTACAAATCCTAAACTTGCTATAGCGTCTTTTTCATTAATCTTTATTTTTTGTGATTGGTAGTATAATCCAACATCCACAGCAGTTGATGTTCCAGGCTTAGTAGGCTGACCGTTACTTAATGTATAATTTCCCGTTAAGTTTGAACGAACATACCTTGCCGCCAACCCTGCTGAAAATGTTTTAGACAGTTTTTGGGAATATGCTAAATCAAGCGCAAATTCATTTGGCCTAAACTGTCCGGTAGTATTTCCAACAATATCAGTAAATGTAATATTACCTAAAGAAAAATAGCGAAGCGATGCTCCTATAGCTTGAGTTTTACTGATCTTACCGTATCCGGCTATGTAGTACAAATAAATATCCGGCACTAATTGTTTAAGCCATGGAGTAACAGAAATTGCTGCGCCTGCTTTTTTTTCTGCAAAAATCATTTTAGCTACATTCCAATGAATACTGTTTCCATCGGCTGGTGTTGCAGCGCCAACTTCTCCCATGCCTCCTTGTTTGGAGTCAGGACATATCATTAAAAACGGCACTGCGGTAGTTATCGTATTTACACGCCCGCTTAATTCCTGAGTAGTCAGTGCTTTTGGCGCTGAGCCTGTTTGAGCCAACGCCTGTGACGACAAAATTATTCCTGTTCCAACTGTTCCTATTATTTGTTTTTGCATCGTATTGTCTTTTTATTAAAAAGAGAGCGCCAAAGATATAATTAATTTAGAATTACCAATTTTTCAATTTTATCAGCTTTTTTCTTCGCGCCGTCTGTTACTGAAACTTTATAAACATAAACTCCTCTCGCTAATTTATCTCCAAATTCATCTTTCCCATCCCAATCTATACCATCAAAACGGAAGCCTTCGTTATTTATTGTTTTGTTAATGGATTTTACAACTTTTCCGGTAATTGTGTAAATCTGTATCATTACTTTTAAAGTAACGCAACACTGATTATGTTCAATAAAAAATTTAGTATTTGTTGTAAATGGGTTTGGGTAATTTAAAATATGGGTTAATGCAAGATCAGCTTGTGATGCTACAACAAAATCAATAAGGGTGGAGGAAGAGTTGTTTTGAACATCCCAAACTTTCAGACTTAAAGTATGATTTCCTTCGGGTAGTTCGTTTAATGGATATCTTATCTTGCCGGACTGATAAGTGTTGAGATCTGATACATAATAATCGTTTAATATGATAGGTTTTTTTGTATTTTCATCTAAAACTGCAACAACATCATGCCCGATGCCGGTTCCAATTGTATTGATTCCGCTAACATCTAATATTTCAGCATATACTTTTGGATTTTCATTTGTTGTTCCACCTGATACAAATTTTTTATCGTTCATGTATAGGTTAATTGATGGCCCCTGATTATCAGCTATGGCATTAGTATCAGATCCACCAATCACAACTTTATCGTAATAGCCATTGGCATCATTTACACCATTGTGAGCATAATAACTGAACTTTCCTTTTCCAAAGTTATAAGTTATATCTTTTGGTACTAAAAATGAAAAGGTGAAATCTCCGTTTATCACTTCTGATTTACCTTTATAAATAATATTTTTCTGTAATATAAATGGTATAGCAAATGAACCAGGATCGTTAGCTAAAGTAGAAACAGTTGCTTCTTTATCAAAAACGGTTGGATAAACTACTCCATTAAAACCTGTTAATTTATTGCCGTTTTTATCACCAACATACCCTGATACAAGAATGAGTGATAATGCTTTTAATGTATCGCTGGATAAGTTGTTTACTATTTGCGAATTAATAGTTGAGGTAAAAACTTTTTGTTCAGGATAGGATAATCGTAAAGCGGGATCACCTAAAACAACAAAATTTCTGTACTGTTCATTGGTTCCAATTTGGCGTTTGGTTAATTTATAGATATCACCAACGTGAGGCATTTTTCCGTTGATCATTGGTTTTAAAGCATGATCATAAAAAGCATTGTTTAAAATATAATTTAAACCTGAAAAAGCCAGCCGGACCGTTGTCATTAAGCCAATTGCGCCACCATTCTCATTCAATAAACAATATTCGCCTGCAGAAGTTCTGTCAGGATCATCAAACCTGCTGAATTCACACGTGGCTGTCACCATTAAAGGTAAATTGTTTTTATTTGTCCATTCTAAAATCTGGGATACTTCAACAATTCTTTCTTCTGCCAAACCTAATTCACCACCATGTCCGGTATAGTTAACAATCAATGCACCTTTTTCAATTCTTTTATTCAGATCGTTTACAGCATCAGGATACCTGTCACCTCCCGGGGTTGAATACTGTACGTATGCATCCAGGAATATTTTGTCAACATTATAATTTTTATCGCTGTTGTATACTTTATTAGCTAAAGCGTTTGCCTGGTTCAGGTGTTCATTATTATCCTGGTCATCGCCAATAAAGCAAACCCAGTTTCTCCAATCGCCTTGCGGGTAATCATTTTCTGCGGTTGTACAAGAAGATTCAATGGCGTTAACATTAAAACTAAAGTTTCGTTTATAATAATGTTCAACCTTGTTAGTAACAGCAATTGCTTCCTCTTTGTTTTTTACCGGGAAACGTCCGACACCTATATCTACTAAATCTGGGCCTGTGTCAAGAAGATCCCCTTCATTATTATCCATCAATCCAAAATAGTCATCAGTAACAAATGAATTAATAAAAGAAGAAGAGTTGGATGTTTCATAGGTTGGAATAAGGGCAGTATTTGAATTTGAACTAATATCTTTATTTTTGTAAGAGCCATCCCCAAGTAATAGCAAATATTTAGTTGCCTGGTTAGGATCGGTAGGACGGTGGTACAGCATTTTTACAAAATCGCGGATACTTCCAATGTCTGGTGTTCCAGAAGAAAATTCATTATATACTTCCTGTGTTGTAGCAATAGCGTATGTTAATGTGTCGTAGGTCTCATGAATCATTGCAATTTTTTGCGCTTCAGCTAAAAAAGAAGGATGGGTAACAATTACAAAATCTGCCTGCATAATAGCATGAAGATTTTGGTTAGGAATTAAGCCGTATGCTTTTGGAGCATATGATTGGGTATTATTAAATACACAAAATTCTTTCAGTGAATCCGACTGAGTAGTAAAATCAATGAGGTTTGTATTTGTATTATATTGCTGAGATTTGATATTTAATGGATCAGTAACATCCCAAACAAGAGGAGCAACACCGCTATTATTGGTAAGAATATACTGCGCAAAAGTATTTGACCCGGCAAGTGTTCTTTTGTCCCTAAAATTAAATTGATTTTTATTAAAAATGAGATTTCTTCTACAATTAAATGTTATTTTATCCAGCCATCCAATTGCTTGTGAAGTAATTTTAGAAACAGAAACTGATAAAACAGCTGATCCTAAAATCCCCCCTTTAGAATTAAATCCGTAATAGCCCACATCCGCTAAATATGCAGATGGATCCGTATTGGTGGCATTGCAGGTAAAAGTAAAAGCCCCGTTATTATAATTTACTGAATACGTGGATACCAGATGACTTCTTGATAATACTCCTGCTTTAACAAATACACTATCTCCCACAACAGCATCAGGAATTGCAAATGGAAAAGAATACACAGTTGTTAAATCAAATTTTTCGCCATAAAACTCACGGCCGCTTTTAACCAGGTTAACTGCATTGAGTTCATGATAACCATAATAATCTTGAGTACTGGTAGTTGTATTTGGTGAATTTGATAATGAATTTTGGGAGATAACGCGTTTTCCTAAACCTAAATCTGTTGTTATAAAATAAAATGAGGTATCGCTGAAATAATGCATTTGATGATGGTAAGGAATACTGGATCCCGCAACATGTTTCCATGAATCAGTGCTTTGCCCATAAAAAAGTAGATAATCAGTATTATCAAAAACACCATCACTTTCACCAACAATAGTTATTGCATTTTCATTTAAATCATCATACCGAAATTGTGAATTTTTTTCCGGTATTAATTTTCCTCCATTACCATATAGCCTGATGTTTTTAGGATCAATAGTAGTCACATCTATTCCTAAACTTGTTAAAAATGTTTTATCAATTTTATAAATACCTTCTTTGGTGACCCCAATTTTATACCATTTACCTGTTGCTAAAACAGATGTGCCTGTAGTAGTTTTAGCCACTTTCTTTAATGGTGTATTTGATACAAATGGATTTGGAAATTTATTGCTCCATACTGGAGTATATGATTCTAAAAATTCATATTTATTGGTAGAAGAATTAAAACGGATTGGTATTATTTTAGAATATAGTATGTTTTCTTTACCTGATCTTCCTATAGAGAAAGTTGTTTCAAAAGTTGAAGAAATTAAATGTTTAAATTGAGAAATTGCTTCCAGTTCTTTGGATGTTATTTCTCTAACAATACTGTTTTCAATTTGAAATGATGGAGCATTATTTTGAAAAATGGTATGTTCTAAATAGTATGGTAAATTATTATTTTTATGATCACAATGTGTTTTATTTAAGAAAAAAAGAGGATCAGTTGAAGTTGGATTTTTTTGGTTTTCGGAAGGAAGGGTGTTTTCAGAATTTTGTCTGGTAATCTGAGAATAACTAAAATGATAATTAATGAAGAAAAAAACTAAAATTATTAGGTTAGATTTAGTGTTATGAAGCATTTGCTTAGACATTTAGTAAATATATTCCTTAAAAACGATAAAGAAAATAAAATATTGTTGCATAAAAATTTTTATTTTTGAAATTAGAAGTTATATTTGTGATTACGAATAGATTAAGTAAAACAACTTTCATGGCGAAGAAACTGATATTATTATTCACAATTGTTTGCGTAACCGGTATTTGGCAAGATCTTAAGGCCCAAGACCCACAGTTTACACAGTTTTATGCAAACCCTTTATATCTTAACCCAGCTTTTGCAGGAACAGCAAGATGTCCTCGAATTTGCATGAATTACAGAAATCAATGGCCAAACCTTTCCGGAACTTATGTAACTTATAGTGCCTCTTATGATCAGCATATTGATGCAATCAGTGGCGGTTTAGGTTTAATTGTAACTCAGGATGACCAGGCACATGGCACTTTAAAATCTACAAATGCAAGTTTAGTATATTCTTATTTACTTCCTGTTACTAGAGAATTTTCTATTAAAGCAGGATTACAAGCGGGTTTCTTTCAAAAATCTTTAGATAGAACAAAATTAAATTTCGGGGATATGATTGATGCACGAAGAGGTTTTGTTTGGAATACAAATGAAATTATACCGGCTCAAACTAAAACCAATCTCGATTTTTCTGCAGGTTTATTAGGTTACAGTAAACGTTATTTTGTAGGGTTTGCTGCTCATCACATTACTCAGCCTGACGAAGGTCTTCAAGGCCCTTCTAAATTGCCGATGAAAATTACAGGGCATGCCGGTGCCATTATTCCACTTGAAAAAGGAAATGAATCATTTATATCACCTAATGTTTTATTTATGCAGCAGCAAAATTTTACTCAGTTAAACTTGGGTTTATATTTTGTTAAAGGGAGTTTTGTTGGTGGTTTATGGTATAGAAATTCAGATGCCTTTATTATTTTAATTGGTTTGCAAACTGATCATTTAAAAGTTGGATATAGTTATGATGTAACTGTATCTAAATTATCAAGTAATACAGCTGGTTCTCATGAGGTATCATTACAGATCCAATTTGAATGCCGTCCTAAGAAAAAGAAATATAGAACAATTAGCTGCCCGTCATTCTAAAAAAAATATTTGTAACCTTTTTGTTAATTATTCGTTATAGCCTTACATTAAACCTAAAAACATGAAGTTCAATTTCATTAAAACCCGTAAATCACTCGTAATTATCTTATCGGTTCTTGCTGTATCTTGTGGTTCAGAACGTTCACCAGTTACCGGCTGGTCTTACAATGATCCTGATAATGGTGGTTTTGAGAAAATGCCTTATGAAGAGCAAGAAACCGGACCTGGATTAGTATTAATTGAAGGTGGTTCATTTTCAATGGGACGAAGCGAAACAGATGTAACGTATGAATGGAACAATGTTCCCCGCAGAGTAACTGTTTCTTCTTTCTATATGGATGAAACTGAGGTAAGTAATTTTTCTTATTTGGAATATTTGTGGTGGACAAACCGTGTGTTTGGCCCTACTTTCCCTGATATCTATTATAAAGCTTTACCTGATACATTAGTTTGGAGAGAAAAATTAGCGTATAACGAACCTTATGTTGAATATTATTTGCGTCACCCTTCTTATCGTGATTATCCTGTTGTTGGTATCAACTGGTTGCAAGCCAATGAATTTTGTGCCTGGAGAACGGATCGTGTCAATGAATTTATTTTAATACGTGAAGGCTTATTGGATCATGTTCCTAATCCTTCTGATCAGGATTATTTCAGTACAGAGGCTTATTTATCTGGTAAATGGCAGGGACAATTAAAACAAAAATTACCTTCTTTTGACGAGCAAAATCCTGAAAGAGATGTTAAAATGGAAGATGGTATCTTTTTACCTAAATACCGTTTACCAACTGAAGCTGAGTGGGAATATGCCGCTTATGGTTTAATTGGAAATACAATTGGTGAGCGTATAACGGATCGTAGAATTTATCCATGGAATGGACACGGTGTTCGTAATTCTGATGAAAAATACATTGGTCAGATTGCTGCAAATTTTGTTCGTGGTAGTGGTGATATGATGGGAACTGCAGGTTTCTTAAATGATAATGCCGATGTTACTGCTCCTGTTTATTCATATTGGCCAAACGATTACGGTTTATATAATATGGCTGGTAACGTATCTGAATGGGTAATGGATGTTTACAGAGCCAGTACTGCACAAGATGCTGATGAATTCAGACCTTTCCGTGGTAACGTTTTTGTTACTCAGGTAAAAGATAGTACTGATAATTCAATTTCAACTAACATTGACGGACCTGTTTTCCAAAAGTTTAAACATAAAGTAAATACACCTTCTATTCATGGTGTTAGTCAGGAAACCTCTGAAGTAACAGACAGTGTATTAACAGTATTAAGCGCAGACGAAGCATATAAAAATGCACCGTCAGATGGAAAATCTGATATTCCTGGCCGTGTAAAATGGAGAGAAGTAAACTCTGCAATTTCTTCTGATAATTTAGATGAACGTAGAAATTACAAAACATCTGATTATATCAGTTACTTAGATGGTGATGTGAATTCAAGTTTATATTATACAGAAGGAGAAGATGCTTATTCTGATAAATCAGATAAATTAATGTATGAATACGCAAAAACCTCTTTAATTAATGATAAAGCACGTGTTTACAAAGGCGGTAGCTGGAGAGATAGAGCATATTGGTTAAATCCGGGAACCCGTCGTTATTTAGATCAAAGACAAGCTACAGCTTATATAGGCTTTAGATGTTCTATGGTGAGAGTAGGTAGCCCTGTAGGATTAGGAAAATAAATTTGTTGAAAACTATATAGGAAGCCCCTTATCAATCGATAAGGGGCTTTTTAATTTTATGGCATGAATTATCCGTGTTACCATATTTCAAATACAGATTAATATAACACGGATAAACCATATGACAAATAAAAACGATAGAATCTCTGTATGAATAAATTTACCAGTACCGAAGAATTATATAAATTATTTATTGCCTGTGAACAAAAAATAACGACTGATACCAGGAAGTTAGAAAGCGGCGCTATATTTTTTGCTTTAAAAGGAGATAATTTTGACGCTAACTCCTTTGCCCAAAAATCCATTGATGGAGGATGCGCTTATGCCATTGTTGATTCCGAAAGCATTAGTAATAGTAAAACCATTTTGCTTGTAAATAATGTGTTGGAAGCGTTACAACAACTTGCTAAATATCACAGACAGCAATTAAAAATCCCAATTATTGGTATCACCGGTAGTAATGGCAAAACCACTAACAAGGAATTGATTTATGCTGTTCTTTCAAAAAAGTATAAAACGTATGCTACCAAAGGCAACTTAAATAATCACATTGGTGTGCCGCTAACTTTGTTGTCTATAACAAATCATCATCAAATTGCTATTGTTGAAATGGGTGCAAATCATCAGGGCGAAATATCTATGTTATGCGAATTAGCCGATCCTGATTATGGGTTAATTACTAATATTGGTAAAGCGCATTTAGAAGGTTTTGGGGGAGAGGAAGGAGTAAAAAAAGGTAAAAGTGAATTATACCAACATCTTAGAAAAAAAAATGCCACAATATTTATTAACGGAGATGATTTGATTTTACAGGAACTCAGTACAGGATTAACTAAAGTTTTTTATGGAGAGAAATCAGAATTTGATGTTTATGGAAAATTAATTTCCACCTCTGAATTTGTTGAATTTAAATGGAACGTGAAAGATGAAAAACTAGATAGTGAATCACTTATTAAAACAAATATGTTTGGTCATTATAATTTTATTAATCTGATTTGTGCTGCTTCTATCGGCCATTATTTCGGCGTAAATAAAATTGAAATAAATGCGGCTTTACAGGAATA
The DNA here is from genome assembly GCA_031428235.1 of Bacteroidia bacterium. Classification (GTDB taxonomy): domain Bacteria; phylum Bacteroidota; class Bacteroidia; order B-17B0; family Aurantibacillaceae; genus UBA4416. The sequence goes on from JANPOX010000207.1 coordinate 10,093, forward strand.
TGTTCCTGAAATGAACCGTTCGCAGGTTAAGCAAACAAAATCAAACTCCATAATTTTGGATGCTTATAATGCCAATCCCAGTAGCATGAGTTTAGCAATCAGTAATTTTAAAAACCAATCTTTTAAAAGAAAAATGGTCATTTTAGGAGATATGTTTGAATTAGGCCAGTATAGTTATCAGGAACATTTAAGTATTTTATCTCAATTACATAATAGCGATATTGAAAAAACTGTTTTGGTAGGATCCCAATTTTTTGAGTTAAAAGATCAATTTCCGAAGCATGAATTCTTTTTAAATTCCGAACAACTTAAAGAGTATCTTATTACTTCAGGGATCCTCGGTTTTACTATACTTATAAAGGGTTCGCGGGGAATGCAGTTGGAGAAAATTGTAGATTATCTGTAGGAAATTTTTTCTAAATATTGGTGTAATTAAGTAAATAAATCATTAAATTTGTAGCAATAGTTATAAAAATTAAAACTAATATAAACATGAAAAAACAATTACTTTTTGGTTTTGCTGCATTTGCTGCTTTAGCAGTTACTGCCCAAAACTCCGGCAAAGTTCTTACCAATCCTACGGTAAAAAAAATGGTAACGTTTAAATCGTATACAACGGCTGAACCAACAAACAGCCCAAATACTCCGGTTACTAATAGTGGCAATAAAGTTGCAGGAGCTCCATTCAAACGTATTGGTGGCTCTGTAAATTCGTTTGGTGTTCAATCTACTGAAGGTAGAGCCTTAACGTATAATGAAGCAATCAACACCATTGGTATGGTTATGAGAAAACAAGCAGGGTGGACAGGTATTACCGATGGAAATTCAGGAACTGTTGTATTTGCATATAGTTCAAATGCAGGTACAAGCTGGGATTCAACTGTAGTATCAGCTAGCTCAATTATTGCACAGCGTCATCCAGGTGGAACAATTTTCAATCCGTCTGGAAATACAAGCCCGGCAGGTGCTTATGCAATGACTTCAGGCCCTGGCCATATAGCTGGTAATAATTGGCAAGGAAACTATTTTAGCTCTAAACAATTATCTTTTCCTGGAAATAATTCGAATGGTTCTCTTGTTGTTGCTGATAATGCAGCTTTAACTGCTAGTCAACGCAAACAAGTTTTTGCCCGTGGTGACATGCAGGCTACAACTGATGGAAAAGTTCATGTATTAGGTGGATTATTTGGTGATATTAATGGCACAACAGCAGCTGCTCAGGCTTTTAGAGGAGCAATGCTTAATACAGGTACATTTAATGCTGGTTCATTTATATGGGCAGTAGATTCGTTAAAGCCTAATTTTAAATTAGATGGTACTGGTGATGCACAAGGTTATACAAATTTTAATCAAGCCTGGAGCGAAGATGGCCAAATTGGTTATTTAATTTTTGTTGGAGTAGATGCTAATGCATTACCGGGTACATCAATGAATACGTATCAGCCCTTTGTTTATAAAACTACAAATTCCGGTGCTTCTTGGTCTCGTTTTGCACCATTGTTTGATTTTAGTTTAATACCTGCTATCGCTGACAGAACATTTTCAACCTGGGATGGTCTTGTTAAGCCATTTGTTTCTTTAGGTGATGGTAGTTCAGCAACTGTAGATGCTATAGGTAACTTACACTTTTTTGCTTCAATGACATCTGCAGCTTCAGATCATGCTGATAGTTTAGGTTATACTTTTAATGTTGACTTTATCAACACTTGGAATTATCTTACAGATTTCTATACTACATCTAATGGATGGTGTGCTACTGTAATTGATTCATTGCGTACAGATGCTCCTGCCGCTGCTAACTCTAATTGGACTAATGCTGGCGCAGGACTTGGGTATGACGCACGTTTACAAATTTCAAGAACTACATCTGGTCAAAAGATAGTTTATAGCTGGGCAGATAGTGATCCTGTAATTACTCAAACTACTTTCAATACTCAACCAAGTATTAAAATGAAAGGTTTTGATTTAGGAACTAGCATGTATACTGATACTAAAGATATGTCGGCAGGTAAAGCCGGTGCAGAGTATTATTCTTATTGGTTTTTATCTTCTCCAATCATTGCTAATCCATCTACAGGGAACTGGTTAATTCCAACTGTCTATACAGCTAGCGATGACGGTTCTTTAGACGGTGGTTTTCCAGTAAGTTATTATTATATGGATGATAACATATTAACTGCTACTGATTTTAATGTATTAGCGTTTGGTGGTTGTACTCCTACAGGCGTTAAGCATTTAACAGATAATACGTTTGAGAATCTTACCTTCTATCCAAACCCAACTGCAAATAATGGTACTATAGATGTACAATTGAATGCAACTGCTAAATTGGATATTGCTATTCTTAATGCTGTTGGACAAACTGTTTATTCAACTTCAGTTGCCGGTAACATTGGAAGCAACAAAATTGAACTTAATTTAAATAACTTAAGTTCAGGTTTATATTTCTACCAGGTAAAAGTTGGTAATAGCAAAGCTATAACTAAGAAATTTGCTGTAGGAAAATAATAATTACAATTCATTTTATTAAAGGTGCTGTCTATATTTAGGCGGCACCTTTTTTAATTCCCAATTGTTTATTTTTGAAATATAATTGTAGATAAAAAAAATTAGT
>JANPOX010000208.1:0-2275 GCA_031428235.1 Bacteroidia bacterium
AAAGCAGCTGGATATTTTGACCAACAAAATGAATGATCTTGAAGCTTGGAACGTAGAAACACAAATCATGTTAGTTTGTGCGAACCTGGGGTTAGATGATCAACAACAAAAAGTAAGTACACTAAGCGGCGGTCAAAAAAAGCGTTTAGCATTAGCGCAGGTTATTTTAAATGAACCTGATTTGTTGATCATGGATGAGCCAACCAATCATTTGGATGTAACCGTGATTGAATGGCTGGAAGATTATTTGAGGAGTTATAAAAAAAGTATTTTACTCGTAACGCATGATCGTTATTTTTTAGACGAAGTGTGTGATCGTATCATTGAAATAGATAATCATTCCTTATACGAATACAAAGGGAAGTTTGCTTATTACATGGAGAAGAAAGCAGAACGTGAAATGATGCAGGCTTCTGAGTTGGAAAAAGCAAAAAATTTATACCGAAGAGAATTGGAGTGGGTGCGTAAACAGCCAAGAGCCCGAACCACTAAATCAAAATCACGCGTAGATGCTTTTTATGATGTGGAAGCAAAAGCAAGAAAAAAGAGCGTTGATAAAAAAATAGAGTTAAGTGTAAAAGTTGAGCGGATCGGGAGTAAAATTCTTGAAGTCCGTAATTTGAAAAAAGCATTTGGTGAAAAAAATATTCTTGAACCCTTTACCTATACATTTATTAAAGGAGAAAAGATTGGCATTGTTGGGCCAAACGGAATTGGGAAGAGTACTTTCATTAACATGCTACAGGGGATTGAGCCACCCGATTCCGGCACAGTTGCAGTGGGTGATACGATTGTGTTTGGTTATTATTCGCAAAAAGGAATACAGGTAGCAGATGATAAACGGGTGATTGAAGTAGTAAAGGATATTGCAGAGTTTATTCCTTTAGCAAATGGAACTTCTTTAAGTGCGTCGGGATTATTGACGCGTTTTAATTTTGCTCCGGAAGTACAATATGGTCACGTTAGTAAATTAAGTGGCGGAGAAAAACGCCGATTATATTTATTGACGGTTTTAGTTAGAAATCCTAATTTCTTAATTCTGGATGAGCCAACTAATGATTTGGATATTATAACTCTGCAAACGTTAGAGCAGTTCCTTCTTGATTTTCAAGGTTGTGTTTTAATAGTTTCCCATGATCGTTATTTTTTAGATCGATTAGTAGATCACGTATTTGCTTTTGAAGGAAATGGAGTTGTAAAAGATTTCCCTGGCAACTACAGTGAATACCGTCAATGGAAGTATGATTCGGAAGCGGAAGAAGAGGAGTTAGCTAAGGAGCAAAAAATTTTAGGGGAGCAGAAAATCACCGCAGTGCCATCTGTAAAATCTGAGTCTACTGATGAAAAAGCTTCATCAGAAAAAAAGAAATTATCATTCAAGGAGCAAAAGGAGTTGGAAACAATAGATGCTGAATTACCAAAGTTAGAAACCAGAAAAGCTGAAATCGAGAATTTATTGGCTAGTGGTATTTCTGATGTTAAGGAGATTGAAAAGTTGTCAGGTGAGTTTACAGCTATTTCTTCCCAGATTGAAGAGAAGACAGCACGTTGGATGGAACTGCAGGATTAAAAAAAAGAAAGTTAAAAAGTAATTGATCAAACAAAAAACCCATCAGTCAATTGACGATGGGTTTTTAAATTTTATGAGAAATGAAATTACTCAGCTACTACTTCAAAATTAATTGTTGCAGAAACTTCTTTGAACAAACGAACTTTAGCAGAATAAGTACCTAAAGCTTTGATTGATTCTTCATTCATTTCAATGTTTTTACGTTCTACATCGTAACCAGCTTTTTTCAAAGCTTCTGCTAGTTGAATGTTAGTTACTGAACCGAAGATCTTTCCAGATTCTCCTGCTTTAGCACCAACTTTAACAGTTACATCAGCAAATTTAGCCACCATTGCAGTTGCTTCATTACGTAATTTTTGTTCTTTAAATGAGCTTTGTTTAATTTCTTCCGCCTGCATTTTTTTGTTGCTATCAGTAGCTAACACTGCAATACGTTGAGGGATTAAAAAGTTACGGCCATAGCCATTTTTAACTTTTACAATGTCATTTTTATATCCTAACCCTTTAAGGTCTTGTTTTAATATAACTTCCATGTTGTTTCTCCTCTTTAAATTATTTTAAACCATCTGCTAAATAAGGCATTAAAGCAATGTGACGCGCACGTTTAACTGCTTGAGATACCTTACGTTGAAATTTCAATGAAGTTCCGGTTAAACGGCGAGGCAATAATTTTCCTTGCTCATTCACGAACTTTAATAAAAAGTC
>JANPOX010000209.1:0-5495 GCA_031428235.1 Bacteroidia bacterium
GAAATTAGTATCTCTTTTAGTTCAAAGCCAGCATGGTCGCTTCCTATTGCAATTTTGATCATATCAAAGTTTTGTTAATGGTTTGTAATCAACGTTAATTAACACTCATAACAACTGGGGTTGATTATGAGTGCTTTAAATACAGTACGAATTAACAAAATTACTGTGTATAAATAAATTACACGTTAATAAGTTTATGTAAATATTTAACGCTTTGTTAATAGCTAATTTACTTAGTTTAATTTTTTGATCCTCAAAATTTACTTTCAATAATTAGTGAGTTGCTTCTACAGTTTTACACACACTAAATTTAGCTCAATCCAGTTAATCTTATTAACCATTCAATTTTTAAGAGGCATTGTTCATTACTAACCATCATTCTAAAAATCAGCTATATATATAACATTTAATCGTTTAATAAATGTTAACAGACCGTAAATTAGCAATAATACAAGTAAACAAAAGCTTATTTTTACACAGTACTAACAGCTTATATACTATAACCATATTTTAAAATTTTAAAATTCTTTTATTAATATTATATGAATTTAGAAAAAGGTTTCCTCGAAAAAAAAATTGATCCGTCGCTTGATTTGTTCAAAGAGATTGCGCATCTTAAGGAAACCAAGAACGCCATCATCCTCGCGCACTACTATCAAGATGCTGATATTCAAGATATTGCGGACTATATTGGTGACAGTTTAGGTCTCGCTCAACAGGCCGAAAAAACCAAAGCTGACATCATTTTATTTGCAGGAGTTCATTTTATGGCAGAAACCGCTAAAATACTGAATCCTAAAACTAAAGTTTTAATTCCGGATTTAAAAGCAGGTTGTTCTTTAGCTGATTCTTGTCCGCCAAATGAATTTGCCGCATTTAAAGCCGCTCACCCTGATCATGTGGTGCTAACCTATATAAACTGTACTGCAGATATTAAAATACTCTCAGATGTCATTGTAACCTCTACAAATGCCGTTCAAATTGTAGAGTCATTCCCAAAAGATCAAAAAATTATTTTTGCACCAGATAAAAATTTAGGCGCCTATATCAATAAAATTACCGACCGTAATATGATTTTATGGAATGGTAGCTGTATGGTTCATGAAATTTTTAGTTTAGAAAAACTGATCAAATTAAAAGCACAGCATCCAAAAGCATTGATATTAGCGCATCCTGAATGTGAAGCTCCGATTTTAGAGTACGCGGATTTTATTGGAAGCACCACTGCTATTTTAAATTACAGTAAAACATCTGAAGCAAAAGAATTTATTGTATTAACCGAGTCAGGAATTATTCATCAAATGCAAAAAGCGAGTCCCGGTAAAACATTTATCCCAGCTCCTCCTAATAATAGTTGTGCCTGTAATGATTGTCCTTACATGAAATTAAATACGATTGAAAAAATATATATAGCTTTAAAATATGAACAACCAGAATTACTCATGAGTGAAGAGGTTATTGAAAAAGCAAAAAAACCAATCGCAAAGATGTTGGAATTATCAGCCAAATTTGGATTATAAACAAAATTTTAATTTTTAGATTATAAACTTTACATTAGTAAGATTAATACCCGTAAGTCATTGAATTCAATAATAAAATATACTTTTTTTCTTTTAATTCTGTTAGTTACCAGGCGATCATTATTTAGTCAGGTAACAAATCCAAATGGGTATAATGTTTTTTATTATGAAAACGGATCTAAATCATCTGAAGGTACCATGCGTGATGGAAAAGCAGATGGTTATTGGAAAAATTATTATAAAAACGGTAAATTAAAAATAGAAGGTAACCGTAAAAATTTTCAACTGGATAGAGTTTGGAAATTTTATTCAGAAAAAGGAAGAATAACCAAACTCGTTAATTATTTAGAAGGTAAAAAAAATGGCTATACATTAAATTATGATACTAATCAACGGGTAACACTTAAGGAGGCATTTATAAATGATATTAAACAAGGTAATTCTTTTGCTTATTATCCTTCAGGAAAAACAAAATTATTAACACCGTATCTTAAAGGAAAACCGGATGGTTTAGCTTATGAATATTCTGAAGATTCGGTAATTATTTCTATAATGAAATATCAGGGAGGAATATTAGCATCTGTTGATAGGTTAAACCGTAAGGATGAGACCGGTAAAAAACAAGGTGTATGGAAAGAGTTTTATGAAGATGGAAAAGTAAAAGAAGAAAAAAAATACAAGGATGATCAGGTAGATGGTTATGTTAAAGCTTATGATAAAAAAGGAAACTTAACAAATACCGAAAAATTTAATAACGGAAAACAAATTAAAAATGCTCCTGAACTCGCTAAGCTGGATGTGTATAAAGATTTTTATGAGGATGGTACGATGAAATATGAAGGCGGTTATATTAACGGAATGCCTGTTGGTACTCACTATCATTATCGTCAAAAATACATCTGTGATTCGTTACCTGTTGCACGAGATGATACCAGTGATGTAATGATAAAAAAATATGTGTGTCGTAACAGAGCAGTTCCTGATTCAGCAATCACATTTTTAGAGGGAATTAAAACAGAATATGGTGCTGTAGATTCATTGAGAAATAAAATAGGAATATGGACAGAGTTTCATAACTCCGGTGAATTTAGAGCAAAAGGATTGTTCGGTAATGGGAAACGTGTTGGTGAATGGATATTTTATTATCCTAATAAACAAATTGAACAGCGCGGAAAATATGACAAAAAAGGCCGCGCTCAAGGTGAGTGGAATTGGTATTATGAAAACGGAGCTTTAATGCGTCAGGAATTTTATTTGGATGATAAACGCGATGGGGTAATGACTGAATACACTGAAGACGGGAAAATTATTACCAAGGGAGAGTATATTGAAGATATGCAGGAAGGCCTATGGGTTTATGAAGCTCCGGAATATAAAGAAATTGGAAAATACGCGAATGATAAACCGGATAGTTTATGGAAGCGTTTTTACATGCCAAAGGAAAAATTAAGATTTGAGGGTAAGTTTTTAAATGGTGATGAGGACGGACAACATACCTGGTATTATTAAAATGGACGTAAAATGGTTCAGGGAAGTTATACCGGAGGTGTAAAGCAAAACGACTGGAAATTTTTTGATGAAGCCGGATTTAATTATCTCACTATTTATTATGAAAATGATATTGAAGTAAAATTTCAAGGTGTAAAAGTAACCCCCACCTATGAAGAAAGTTTAAGAGATTATTCTTCCATCTATAATAAGAAACCGGATAAAACAATCTTATTAGATAAGGATAAAAAGAAAGATGAAAAGCAAAGCGAAGAATAAAATACACTCCGCTAAGCCAGCCATTGCTCCTAAAAGTAATTCTGAAAGCGACGCCGTTTTAATTAAAGTTCTGGATTCGTTTCCTATTGGTATAGTTGTTTTTACTTTAAAAAACATTTTATTTTTAAATAAGGAGGCAATAAGAATATTTAGACCCTCTAGACAATTACAACAAACAATTACCAGTCATTCTGTTTTCGAATATTTATTACCGGAATATCATAAAAGGAAAAAAGAAAATATTCAACGAATTATAAAAGGAGAGAAATTTGATTCCTATGAATTAAAAATTAGGAATTCAAAAAATGAGATTATTGACCTGGAGGTAAAATCAACCCTTATAAGCTTTGGCGGCCAGCAGGCTATTCAAACTATTTTTTCGGATATTACTGAACAGGTTAAATACCGTGAAGAATTATCTGCAGCAAAACAGAATCTTGAGTTAATAACCGGGAATGCCAATGACCTTATTTATTTTTACACCTATCATCCTAAGCCAAAATATATTTATATCAGCCCTTCCATCCGTAAAATTTTAGGATATTCGCCCGAAGAGTTTTATAAAAACGGCCACCTTGGAAATTCTATTGTAACAGATATAAAAGCATATAAGGCCTTTGATGCCAGTATAGGTAAGCGACAAAAGGATAACACTTTAAAACACACGAGTGCCACTTTTCAATACAAAACCAAATCAGGTAAATTAATATGGCTGGAAGATAATTATTCGCCTATTTATGATGAGCAGGGAAAAATAAAATTTATTCTGGGTATTAGCCGGGATATTACCAAAGAAAAAATAGCGCAGCTTGAACTGGAACAAAAATGGATAAATTATAAAAATTTATTAGATACTTCTCCAATAGGGATTTTTATTCATAAAGGAATTTGCATTTATACTAATAAAACTGCCGCTAACATTCTTGAGGAAAAGAACCCAAAGAAATTAATTGGCAAAAACCTTCTGGAGTTTCTTATACCGGAGCAAAGGCAAAGAGCGCTTGATAGAATGCAAAGAGCTTTAAAAGGAGAAGAATTAACCGATTTATCATATCAGGCCAAAACAGTAAAGGGTAAAATTATTGACATAGAGTTAAGAACGGTACCATTTGTATATGACGGAAAACCATGTGTGCAAACTACTATTAGTGATGTTTCAGCGGAAAAAGCATTATCAAGAGAGAAGCTAAGAGCGGAAATTGCCGAAGAGGCAAATAAAGCCCTTACAAAAGAGATTGATTTTCGTCAAAAGATTCAACACGAATTAATGACCCAAACAATAAAATATGAGGCTATTTTTAATAGCAGTTCACTTCTTATATGGACAGTTAATAGCGATTTTAAAATCACTTCATTCAATCAAAATTATTTCAATTATATAAAATCAAATTTTAATCATATTCTCAAAATTGGAGAGCATATTAAAAATATTAAATCCAAGCCCCAATCTATTATACAATTAGATTTTTGGACTAAAAAGTATAATGATTTTTTTAAAAACAAAAAAGATAATAAAGCCGAGCACTTTGAAATAAAGAATATTAATTTTAAAGGTGAAACTTATTATAGAGAGATCTATTTACATCCGATCAGAAGCGCGGATGGAAAAATGCTTGAAATAGCTGTTATTGGCCAGGATATTACTCAAAGAAGATTATCAGAACAAAAAATAGTGGAACAATCTGCTAAACTTCAAGCTATTTTTGAAAGTGGTAAACAATTAATGTGGACTGTTGACCGCAATTATTTTTTCACATCATTCAATCAGAATTTTTCTGATGCCATGTATACTATTTATAAGGTAAGACCAACCCTGGAACCTAAAATTTATAAACCACACAGAACAAAAAAAGGGTTTGAATATCATAATTGGTGGTTGAAAAAGTACATTGAAGTATTTGAGACAGGAAATGGTATTGAGTTTACAACAGAACAGCTGGACAGTAAGAAAAACAAGATCTTCCGACAGATATTTTTACACCCAATCTTGAGAAATGGAGTGGTTCAGGAAGTGTCGTGTATTTCTAACGACGTAACGGAATTGAAATATCTTCAGAGCGAATCAATAAACCAAGCTGCAAAGTTAACGTCTATTTTTGAGAGCTCTTCTCACTTGATTTGGACAGTTGATAAGGATTTTAAAACAACCTCGTTCAATAAAAACTTTAGTAAAGCATTTAAAATATATAATAAAGTTGAGCCTGAATT